>NZ_JBFUBY010000226.1:0-6923 GCF_056405515.1 Polaromonas sp. P1_G2 | reverse complement strand
GATATGTGCCGAGCATCTCCAGTTGACGGAGACCCTGCTGCAGGACCTCTCTTCGGCAGACGCTCGTGCCAGGCAAGGCCTGGGCTACTGTCTTTCTTCTCTGCACCCAACTTTGCCTCGTAAAGAGCAGGAGCGAATCCAGGCTGGATTCTTTTCTTCCCGCTATGTCGGGGTCCGACGTCGCGGTTACAAGGCGGCCAATGCAGTGGGATGGGTCCAGGCCGAACTACTCTTGTCCACGTGGGAGATGTATCGAGACCCTGAGTCTGCGTTGTTGCTTATCAAGCTGCTCCCATCAGAGCATCTGCTTGTAATGCGATGGGACCTTATGCCGGCTTTGTCGGCGGGATGGATGCGGTCTCGTCTATACCTCCGATTGGCAGAAGTTGCGCCTGAAACCGTCGGGGAGCTTGAAAGAGTCGATGGCATCTCATATTGTTACGTGTTGGCCAAGCTCGGACGCGAACTGACGGTGGCTCAGGCGAAAGCCATCGTGAAACGGTTTGAGGGTGATGAGCATTTCGGGCTTGTCGTTTGGTCCTTAGGGCAAATGAAATTGTGGCAAGTCTTAATCTGGCTCGCTAAGCGCTTGCCAGAGGTTCATGAGGCAAGGTTGGCCGCTTTGAGTGCGAAATTTGCCATCTAGCACTTTCTTTCTTGTGTAGTGCACTTTCGTTGCTTGTGGAGAGAGATCTAAAGATGAATTTATCCATCAAGACAACTTGCCAAGCAGTCAATTCGAAAGCCTTATTAGCTTGCTTCGCCAAACTACAGTTCATAGTTGCCATCGACGTTGACAGGCGCAAAAAATGAGCGCCTCGCGCGTCTGTGCATATTGCATGAAACCCGGCCCCCTTACTAAAGAGCACATTTGGCCCGGTGGCATCATCAAGCGCGCTAAAGGTATCAATACCAGTTACCTTGGCAAGCTCGAAAAGTTCATTGACGCCGAACTTACGATCAAGGATGTTTGTTCTGTCTGCAACAACGGGCCACTCAGCGCACTTGACGCATACATCTGCGACTTGTTCGATGCTCAGTTCAGTCGTCCGGCCATTCGACGAAAACCCAGAACTTTCATCTATAACTACGAGGTGCTCCTGCGTTGGCTCCTTAAAATCTCATACAACTCAGCAAGGATGAACGAGTCAGATGTTGAGGTGCTTTCTAAGCACGTCGAGTTCATGCTCAACGGCGGTGAACTGCCTACAGATGTACAGATTCGACTCGAACTAATTCATTCATCGCCGAATCCAAACTGGTCGCCTGGAAGCGAGACGGCAAAGGAAATTCCAGCAGTCTCTATACGTTGTGCTCGGGTGGAAATGCCCGAAACCCCCCTCCCAGGTGCAAAGCTTCGTCTTGTTGCGATATACGGCTTCTATTTCTGGATAGTTATTACACCGCCGCACGCCGACACTTCACTCTTGCACGAGGGGCTTCCAGGAACGCTTCTGCCGAGCAACCGAAGCAAGTTGTCTCTATACGCCACGCGCGGAATGCTGGAGCTTCACGCTACCTGGGCGCTAAATCCACGTGCTTCAGAATCAATGCGGGAATTGAGGGGGCGCCGTGCCGGCTAGCCCCTCTCGTTTATTTCGCTATATCCCATGACTTGTAGGCTTAGCCAGTAGCCTAATAAGTCTTGTACGGCAAGAACTTCCCCGACAACACCACATTGACCCGATCCCCCTTGGGGTCCGGTTGTCGCACGATGTCCATGGAAAAGTCGATGGCGCTCATGATGCCGTCGCCGAATTCTTCGTGGATCAGCTCCTTGATGGTCGTTCCATACACGCTGACGATTTCATACCAGCGGTAGATCAGCGGGTCGGTGGGAACGGGCGTGGGCAGCGAGCCCTTGTAGGGCACAACCTGCAGCCATTTTTGTTCTTCGGCCGTCAAACCAAAAATCTTGCCGATCACTTTCGCCTGCTTGGCGTCGAAGGTCATCTGGCCCAGGCAGCCCGCGGTGACCCATTCCTTGCTGAGGCCGACTTTCTTGGCAACGGATTCCCAGGTGATGCCTTTGCTGACTTTGACGGTGATGATTTTTTCGGTGATGTCGTTGCGGTTCATGGTTTTTGGCTCCTGTGTTTGAGGTGGTTTAAAAAAGAAATGGAATAGTCAATGCGCCTTGGCGCGCGTGACCAGGAAATCGACGATGTGGTTGCGCAGCTCGTAATAACCGGGCAGGTGGTGCAGGCCGGCGCGGGTGCGTTCCCTGGGCAGCGGATTGACGACTTCTTCGGCGATGCGGCCTGGCGCGTAGACGCCGTCGTTGTCGGTTCCGTTGCTCATCAAGAGGATGCGGTCGGCCAGCAGGATGGCCTCGTCGACGTCATGCGTGATCATGAAGACCGTCTGCTGTGTCTCGCGCACGATGGCCATCAGTTCGTCCTGGATGGTGCCGCGGGTCAAGGCGTCGAGGGCGCCAAAGGGTTCGTCTAACAGCAGCATCTTGGGCTGTATCGCGAAGGCACGGGCAATGCCCACGCGCTGTTTCATGCCGCCCGAGAGCTGCGAGGGTTTTTTGTCGATGGCGGCCGAGAGGCCGACCATGGCGACGAATTTCTCGACATGGGTATTGACCTGCGCCGAGGTCCAGTCGGGCCAGCGCGAGACCACGGCGAAGGCGATGTTCTTGCGCACCGTGAGCCAGGGCATGAGGGCGTGGCTCTGGAAGACCACGCCGCGCTCCAGGCTGGGGCCGCCTATCTCGCGGTTGTCCATAAAGACATGGCCGGCGCTCGCGCTGTCCAGCCCGGCCAGCACATTGAGGATGGTGGTCTTGCCGCAGCCCGAGTGGCCGATGATGCAGACAAACTCGCCCTTGCTGATAGTGAAGGACACATCGGCAAACACCGGCCGGCCCGGCGTGAAGCTTTTGCTAAGCCCCTCGATCTTGAGAAATCCCTGCATGCTGTGTTCCTTCTTTGGAGGGCGCCCCTCAAAAAGCCCTCCTGGCGTTGTTGCGCCGCCTTGCCGTACTGGTGTACTGTCTGCGGCGACGCGCCTAGCCAGGACCGCTTCGCTGGGCTTTGTGAGCGGCTCTAGTGCGGTTCTTGCTATGGAATCACTCCACATAAGTCACCACTTTTTGGAGTTGCGCAAACGCCAGGTCCAGCAGCATGCCGACAATGCCTATGACCAGGATGGCGAAGATCACATTGGTGAGCGAGAGGTTGTTCCACTCGTTCCAGACGAAATAGCCGATGCCGGTGCCGCCCACCAGCATCTCGGCGGCGACGATCACCAGCCAGGCGATGCCCATGGAGATGCGCATGCCGGTCAGGATAGTGGGCGCGGCCGCCGGCAGGATGACCTGGAAGGCCTTGCGCAGGGGGCTGACTTCCAGCGTGCTGGCCACGTTAAGCCATTCGCGCTTGACCGAGGCCACACCAAAGGCGGTGTTGATCAGCATGGGCCAGACCGAGCAGATAAAGATCACAAAGATGCCCGAGATCGACGAGTCCTTGATGGTGTAAAGCGCCAGCGGCATCCAGGCTAATGGAGAGATCGGCTTGAGCACCTGGATGAAGGGGTCGAAGGCCCGGCGCAGCAGCGGCGACATGCCGATCACAAAACCCAACGGCACGGCGACCGCGCAGGCCAGCAAAAAGCCCAGGCCCACACGCGCCAGCGAATGGCCCAGTTGGATCAGGATGCCCTTGTCATTGGGGCCGTTGTCGTAGAGCGGATTGGAGACCTGCTTCCAGATGGCCGTGCCCATCTGGCCCAGCGTGGGGAAGCCGGTGGTCTTGGTGCTGCCCGGGTCCTTGCCCATCATCTTCTGGTACTCGATCTGCTCGGCGCTCAGGCCCGCGGTGCTGGCCGCGACCGTGCCGGGTGCGGGCAAGGTGGCCGTGTACCAGATGGCGAGAAAAGCYAGGAAGATCAGCAGCGAGACCAGGCCCGCCTTGAGGTTCAGGGACTTCATGAGAGCTTGTTGATGGTGAAGCTCTTGACGTAGTCTTCAGGTTTTGCTGGGTCGAATTCCTTGCCCATGATCTTGAACTTTTTGTACGCACCTTCAGGCGGCTTGAAGCCGGCCAGCGCCATCTGTTTCTTGGCGTCGGTCAGCATGAAGACCTTCTCGGCGATCTGTTTGTAATTGACTTCGCCCTTCACATAACCCCAGCGTTTCATTTGCGTGAGCATCCACACCGCCATGCTCTGCCAGGGCACGGGGTCGAAGTTGGCGCGGTCCGGCACGTTGCGGATGTTGCCCAGGCCGTCGGCGAACTTGCCGGTCAGCACCTGCTGCRGCACGGCCTCGGGCTGGTTCAGGTATTGCGTGGGCGCGATGACCTTGGCGATCAGGTCGCGGTCCTTGGGCTGGCTGGCCATGAAGGAGGCGCCCAGCACCGCGCGGTAGAGCGCGGCAAAGGTGTTGGGGTTCTGCTTGATGAATTCATCGCTGACACCGAAGGCGCAGCAGGGATGGCCGTCCCAGATTTCTTTCGACAGGATGTGGATGAAACCGACTTCGTCATACACCGCGCGCTGGTTGAAAGGGTCGGGGCCCAGGAAGCCGTCGATGTTGCCGGCGCGCAGGTTGGCCACCATCTCGGGCGGCGGCACCACGCGCAGCTGAACGTCGGTGTCGGGGTTCAAGCCGTTCTCGGCCAGGTAATAGCGCAGCAGGAAGTTGTGCATGCTGTACTCAAACGGGATCGCGAACTTGAAGCCCTTCCAGTTTTTCGGGTCGCGGTTGTTCTTGTGCTTGACGTGCAGCGTGATGGCCTGGCCGTTGGTGTTCTGGATGCTGGCGACATTCATGTTGACCTGGTTGGAGCCCAGGCCCATGGTCATGGCCAGCGGCATGGGCGACAGGAAGTGCGAAGCGTCATGCTCCTTGTTGATCATCTTGTCGCGTATCAGCGCCCAGCCGGCGGTCTTGTTGAGCTGCACGTTGAGGCCTTCTTTTTTGTAGAAGCCCAGCGGGTCGGCCATGATCAGCGGGCTGGCGCAGGTGATGGCGATGAAGCCTATCTTGAGGTCCTTCTTCTCCAGCGACTTGCGCTCCTGCGCCATGGCTTGCAGCGCGCCCAGCGGCAGCACCGAGGCAATGGCGGCGCGCGCCGTGTTGGCGCCCACCGCGCGCAGAAAGCCGCGGCGCACGCTGTCGATCGGGAACAGCGCTTTCACCAGGCTGGCTTCCATAAAGCCGTGCGAGAGTTCCTGCGGGTTGTCGGCGGCGCTGCCGTGTTCACCGGGCGCGTGGTTTTCGCCGCAGGCGCAGCGCAGCATCAGTGGACGGTCGGCATCATAGGCATCGAAACGGTTGGACATGGCAAACCCCTTTGGCAAAGATGCAGGTTTCCATGCAAGGCGCGGGCCTGTGGGCGCGGTTTGYGGCATCGCCGCCGCAAATCGCCGGGCCCCGCCCTAAGCGCTGTAGGGCCAGCCCTACAAATTCGGCGTTTTGGCGTGGCGCTCGGCATACAGCGCGAGTTCCACGTCGTTGCGGGTGCCGGTTTTTTCGAGGATGCGCGCGCGGTAGGTGCTCACGGTGTTGGCTGCCAGGCCCAGCTGCGCACCAATTTCGCCCACGGACTTGCCAGCCGTGAGCAGGCGGAACACCTGGTGCTCGCGGTGCGACAGCGATTCGGTGCCGCCGCTGCCGCTGCCGGCGGCGCTGCCGCCCATGGCGCTGGCCAGGGCCTCGGCGGCAATCGCCGACACATAAATTCCGCCGCCGGCCACCTTGCGCACCGCCGCGATCATGTCGTCGGGATTCGCGCTTTTGTTCAGGTAGCCGGCCGCGCCCAGCTTGATGCAGCGCACGGCGTATTGTTTTTCGGGATAGGTGCTGAGCATCAGCACCGGCAGGCGCGGCCAGCTTTTTTTCAGGGCCTGCAGCACGTCCAGGCCGTCGCGGTCGGGCAGGGCGATGTCCAGCAGCACCGCGTCCAGGCCCTTGTCGCCGCCCAGGGCTTCGACGCGCAGCAGGACGTCGGGGCCGGTTTCGGCTTCGGCCACGACCTCGATTTCAGGGGCGTCGGCCAGCACCTGCTTCAGGCCCTCGCGCACGATGCGGTGGTCGTCGCCGATCAGGATTTTGAGCATGTTCATGGCGGGGTGGCGGCTGCGGCCGGCAGCGCGATGCGCAGGTGGAAAAGCGAGCCGCAGCCGGGTTCGCTGCTGATCTCCAGGCTGCCACCCAGATGCCGCGCGCGTTCGCGCATGCCCATCACGCCATAGGCATCGGCCGCTTCAAAGGCGGCGGCTTCGGCGCCGCGGCCGTTGTCCTGCACCGCGATGCTGATGCCGGCCGCATCGGCGTGGATGCGGATGGCGACTTCGCTGGCGGCGGCATGCCGGCCCACGTTGCTGAGCATTTCCTGGAAGATGCGGAAGATGGCGATGGACCCCGGCTCGGGCAGGGGCGCGGCGCCGGCCACGTCCATCTGCCAGTCCAGCGCCAGTTCGGCCGACTGCACGAACTCGTGCGCCTGCCAGTCGAGCGCGGCCCAGAGTCCCTGGTGGTCCAGGATGCTGGGGCGCAGGTCGGTGATGATGCGGCCCACGTTGTCGACGGCGCTTTCGATCAGCCGGCCCATGTTCTGGCATTTGTGGCGCATGGTGTCGCGCATGGCCTGGGCCGCTTCGGGTTCGCGCTGCTGCTGCTCGCCCAGGCGCTTGTCCAGCCAGCCCACGTCCATCTTGAGGGCCACCAGCAGGCTGCCGAGTTCGTCGTGCACCTCGCGCGCGATGCGGGTGCGTTCTTCCTCGCGCACCGTGTGGGTGTAGGCGGTGAGTTCGCGCAGGTGCTGCAGCGCTTCCGAGAGCGCATGGGTGCGTTCGCTGACGCGCTGCTCCAGCACCGCATGGGCCTGGCGCAAGGCATCTTCGGCCTGGCGGCGCGCCGAGATGTCGACAAAGGTGACCACCGCGCCCTGCACCACGCCGCCTTCGAC
>NZ_JBFUBY010000225.1:0-7744 GCF_056405515.1 Polaromonas sp. P1_G2 | reverse complement strand
TTCCTGAACCGCAAAAACCTGATCGTGCTGCTGATGGCCATCGAGCTCATGCTGCTGGCGGTCAACATGAATTTTGTGGCCTTCTCCTACTACCTGAACGACATGGCCGGCCAGGTGTTCGTGTTCTTCATCCTGACCGTCGCCGCGGCCGAATCGGCCATAGGCCTGGCCATCCTGGTGCTGCTGTTCCGCAACAAGTCCAGCATCAACGTAGACGAACTCAATACGCTCCAGGGCTAAAAGTAAAATGAGCCAAACCCTCTCAGCATCGGCCCTGCTGGCCGTTCCCTTGGCGCCGCTGGCCGGCGCCCTGGCGGCCGGTATCCTCGGCACCTCCTTCGGCGGCAACTGGATAGGCCGCCGCCTCTCGCACTCCCTGACCATCCTCGGCGTGCTGGTGGCCTTCATCATCTCGGCGATGACGCTCAAGAGCGTGGCCGTCGACGGCGCGCGTTTCAACGAGACGCTCTACACCTGGATGAACGTCGGCGGCCTGAAGATGGAGATCGGCTTCCTGGTCGACGGCCTCACAGCCATGATGATGTGCGTGGTGACCTTTGTGTCGCTCATGGTGCACATCTACACCATAGGCTATATGGAAGAAGACGAGGGCTACAACCGCTTCTTCGCCTACATCTCGCTGTTCACCTTCTCCATGCTGATGCTGGTGATGAGCAACAACATGCTGCAGCTGTTCTTCGGCTGGGAGGCCGTGGGCCTGGTGTCCTACCTGCTGATCGGTTTCTGGTTCAACAAGCCGACCGCCATCTTCGCGAACATGAAGGCCTTCCTGGTCAACCGCGTGGGCGACTTCATGGAAGGCCCGACCCCGATCTCCGCGCTGATCCACGCCGCGACCATGGTGACGGCCGGCATCTTCATGGTGGCGCGCATGTCGCCGCTGTTTGAACTCAGCGACACCGCGCTCAGTTTCATCATGGTGATAGGTGCCATCACGGCCCTGTTCATGGGTTTCCTCGGCATCATCCAGAACGACATCAAGCGCGTGGTCGCGTATTCCACGCTTTCGCAACTCGGTTACATGACGGTGGCATTGGGCGCCTCGGCCTATTCCGTCGCGGTGTTCCACCTGATGACGCACGCTTTCTTCAAGGCGCTGCTGTTCCTGGCGGCAGGCTCGGTCATCATCGGCATGCACCACAACCAGGACATCCGCTGGATGGGCGGCGTGCGCAAGTACATGCCCATCACCTGGATCACCTCGCTGCTGGGCACGCTGGCCCTGATCGGCACGCCCCTGTTCGCGGGTTTCTACTCCAAGGACAGCATCATCGAAGCCGTGCATGAAAGCCATTTGGCGGGCGCGGGCTTCGCGTACTTCGCGGTGCTGGCGGGCGTCTTCGTGACGGCCTTCTATTCTTTCCGGCTGTATTTCCTGGTGTTCCACGGCAAGGAGCGCTATGACCAGAACCCCGACGCGCACCACCATGGCCACGACGACCACGGCCATCATGACGAGCACCACGAGCCGCACGAATCGCCCTGGGTGGTGACGGTGCCGCTGATCCTGCTGGCGATCCCGTCCGTAGTCATCGGTTTCATGACGATTGAGCCCATGCTGTACGGCGATTTCTTCAAGGGCGCGATCTTCGTGAACCTTGAAAAACACCCTGCCATGGAAGAGCTCAAGCAGCTATTCCACGGACCGGCCCAGATGGCCCTGCATGGGCTGATGGCGCCGCCTTTCTGGCTGGCCCTGGGAGGCTCGGTGCTGGCCTGGTATATGTACATGGTCAACCCGGCCTTGCCGGCCGCGATCAAGCGCATGTTCATGCCCATCTTCACGCTGCTCGAGAACAAGTACTACTTCGACTGGTTCAATGAAAACGTGCTGGCCCGCGGAACGCGCGCCCTCGGCACCGCGCTCTGGAAGGGCGGCGACCAGAAGCTGATCGACGGCGCGCTGGTCAACGGCTCCTGGAAGGTAATCGGCTGGGTCTCCGGCATGGTCCGCCGGCTGCAGTCCGGCTACATCTACCACTATGCCTTCGGCATGATCATTGGCGTGTTTGTGTTGATGACGTATTTCGTCTGGCTCAATCGCTGATCAGTTCAACAAAATCAAGGAAGAACAAGAATGGGTTTGTTGAGTCTTGCGATCTGGACACCGATTGTTTTCGGTGTGGTTCTGCTGGCGCTGGGCCGTGACGAGCAGGCGCGCAGCGTTCGCTGGATCGCGCTGATAGGCGCGGTCGTCAGTTTCGGGGTGACGCTGCCGCTGTACGGCGGCTTCGAGCTGGGCACTTCGGCCATGCAATTTGTCGAAAAGGGCAGCTGGATCCAGCGCTTCAACGTCAATTACCACGTGGGTGTCGACGGCATCTCGCTGTGGTTCGTGCTGCTGACGGCCTTCATCAACGTGGTGGTCATCATCGCCAGCTGGGAAGCCATCACCACGCGCGTGAACCAGTACATGGCCTCTTTCCTGATCCTGAGCGGGCTCATGATCGGCGTGTTCTCGGCGCTGGACGGCATCCTGTTCTACGTGTTCTTCGAAGCCACGCTGATCCCGATGTACCTCATCATCGGCATCTGGGGCGGCCCCAACAAGATCTACGCGGCTTTCAAGTTCTTCCTCTACACCTTGCTTGGCTCGCTGCTGATGCTGGTGGCGCTGATCTACCTGTACAACAAGTCGGGCGGCAGCTTCGACATCCTGACCTGGCACAAGCTGCCGCTGGGCGGCACGATACAGACGCTGCTGTTCTTCGCCTTCTTCGCGGCCTTCGCCGTCAAGGTGCCGATGTGGCCGGTCCACACCTGGCTGCCCGACGTGCACGTCGAGGCGCCCACGGGCGGCTCCGCCGTGCTGGCCGCCATCATGCTGAAGCTGGGCGCCTACGGTTTCCTGCGTTTCTCCATGCCTATCGCCCCGGACGCCGCGCACGAATGGGCTTGGCTGATGATCGCGCTGTCGCTGATCGCCGTTGTCTACGTCGGCCTGGTGGCGCTGGTGCAGCAGGACATGAAAAAGCTGGTGGCCTACTCATCGGTGGCCCATATGGGGTTTGTCACGCTGGGCTTTTTCATCTTCAACGACCTCGGCGTCTCCGGCGGCATCGTGCAGATGATTGCCCACGGTTTTGTATCCGGCGCGATGTTCCTGTGCATCGGCGTGCTGTATGACCGCGTCCACTCGCGCGAGATCGCCAGCTACGGCGGCGTGGTCAACACCATGCCCAAGTTCGCGGCCTTCGCGCTGCTGTTTGCCATGGCCAATTGCGGCCTGCCGGCCACAGCCGGTTTCGTCGGCGAGTGGATGGTGATCCTGGGCGCCGTCAAATACAACTTCTGGATAGGCGGCGCGGCGGCGACAGCGCTGATTTTCGGCGCGGCCTACACGCTGTGGATGTACAAGCGGGTCTACCTGGGCCCCGTGGCCAATGAGGACGTCAAGGCGCTCACCGACATCAACAGCCGCGAGTTCCTGATGCTGGCCCTGCTGGCCATTGCCGTGCTGTACATGGGCATTTATCCCAAGCCCTTCACGGACGTGATGAACACTTCAGTGGCGGACCTGCTCAAGCACGTCGCGACGTCCAAGCTGAACTGAAACTACAAAGAATTCAGATGATAGACAAACTCTCCTGGATCGCGGTTTACCCCGAACTCGTCCTCCTGACCATGGCCTGCGTGATCGCGCTGGTGGACCTGGGCGTCAAGACGCCCCAGCGCACGCTCACCTATGTGCTCACGCTACTGACCCTGGCCGTGGTGGGCGCCATGGAGGCCGCCTACGCAGTGGGCGGGCAGACCTTCTACGGTTTCGGCAACATGGTGGTCAGCGACCCCATGGGCGGCTGGCTCAAGTGTTTTGCCTGCATCACCGTGATGATCACGCTGGTTTACGGCCGGCCTTATGCCGCGGACCGCGAGATGCTGCGCGGCGGCGAATTTTTCACGCTGAGCCTGTTCGCGCTGCTGGGCATGTTCGTGATGATCTCGGGCCACAACTTCCTGGTGATCTACATGGGCCTGGAGCTGCTCACGCTGTCCAGCTATGCGCTGGTGGCCCTGCGCCGCGACAACGCCACCGCCACCGAAGCGGCCATGAAGTATTTCGTGCTGGGCGCGCTGGCCTCGGGTTTCCTGCTTTACGGCCTGTCGATGCTGTACGGCGCGACCGGCTCCCTGGACCTCAACGAGGTGTTCAACGCCATCGCCAGCCGCCAGGTCAAACACCAGGTGCTGATTTTCGGCCTGGTCTTCATCGTGGCCGGCCTGGCCTTCAAGCTGGGGGCCGTGCCTTTCCACATGTGGCTGCCCGACGTTTACCAAGGTGCGCCTACCGCTGTTACGCTGCTGATCGGCGGCGCGCCGCAGCTCGCGGCCTTCGCGATCTGCATCCGCCTGCTGGTGGAAGGCCTGTTGCCGCTGGCGATCGACTGGCAGCAGATGCTGGCCCTGATGGCGATAGGCTCGCTGCTGGTCGGCAACCTGGCCGCCATCGCCCAGTCCAACCTCAAGCGCATGCTGGCGTTCTCGACCATCTCCCAGATGGGTTTCCTGCTGCTCGGCCTGCTGGCCGGCGTGGTCAACGGCAACCAGCTCAACACCGAGTCCGCCTACAGCGCGGCGATGTTCTACGCCCTGACCTATGTGCTCACCACCCTGGGCGCCTTCGGCATCATCATGCTGCTGGCGCGCGCCGGGCACGAGTCGGAGGACATCGTCGACCTGGCCGGCCTGAACCAGCGTAGCCCGCTGTATGCAGGCGTGATGGCCATCAGCATGTTCTCGCTGGCCGGCCTGCCGCCGCTGGTGGGTTTTTATGCCAAGCTGTCCGTCCTGCAGGCGCTGATTTCATCGCAACAGGCCAGCTACATCGTATTGGCGGTTTTCGCGGTGCTCATGTCGCTGGTCGGCGCGTTTTATTACCTGCGCGTGGTCAAGGTCATGTACTTTGACGCGCCGCTGGCCCACAATGCCCAGCCGGTCTCCGGCCCGACGGATGCCAAGGTGGTGCTGGCGATCAACGGCGCGCTCATCCTGGTTCTGGGCATGCTGCCCGGCGGCCTGATGACGTTGTGCTCGCAGTCCATCAGCAGCATCGTCAAATCCCTGGGTTCATGACGCAGACGGCCTCGGTCTGGCTGGTCGTGCTGCTGGCCCTGCTGGCGGCCAACCTGCCTTTTGTCAGCAACCGCCTGTTCGCGGTCTACGCCCTGAATCAGCCCAAAAACCTCGCCACCCGCGTGGGGGAGATGGTGGTCTGGTACCTTCTCGTCGGCGGCCTGGGCCTGTACCTCGAGCAGCGTACCGGCCAGATCGCACCGCAGGGCTGGGAGTTCTACGCCATCACCGGCGCGCTCTTCATCACCTTTGCCTTTCCCGGTTTCACCTGGCGCTATCTCTTCAAGCACCGCTCATGAAAACCCCGCCGGGCCCTGATGACGCCGGCAAGCCGGCTGATGCGCACCTGGTCGAGACACGGCTGGCTTCCACCGAGATTTTGAAGGGCCACTTCCTGCACGCCATGCGCGACACCGTCGGCCTGCCCGACGGCAGCCAGGCGACGCGTGAATACATCATTCATCCGGGCGCTGTGATGATCGTCGCCCAGGGCGACGACGGCCGCCTGGTGCTGGAGCGCCAATACCGCTACCCCGTGCAGGCCGTCATGGTCGAATTCCCCGCCGGCAAGCTCGACCCCGGTGAAGACTCGCTGGCCTGCGCGCAGCGCGAACTGCTTGAGGAAACCGGCTACACCGCACGCGAGTGGGCCCGCGCCGGTGTGCTGCACCCGGTGATCTCCTATTCCACCGAGTTCATCGACATCTGGTTCGCGCGCGGGCTGGTGCCCGGCCCGCGCAAGCTCGATGCCGGCGAATTCCTCGACGTCTTCACCGCCACGCCCACCGAGCTGCTGGCCTGGTGCGCGAACGGCCGGGTGACCGATGCAAAAACCTTGACCGGCGCGCTGTGGCTGCAGAACGTGCTGTCGGGCGCATGGGCATTGGACTGGCAGGCTGCCGCTTCGTGACCGCGGGGCGATAATCCGCGCATGAAAGTCCTGAATCTCCAATGTTCGCACCAGCATTCGTTTGAAGGCTGGTTTGCGTCCGAAGACGATTTCCAGGGCCAGCTGTCGCGCGGCCTGGTCGAATGCCCGATGTGCGCCGACAAAAGCGTGCAAAAACTCCCGAGCGCGCCGCGGCTCAACCTGGGCGGGCGCCAGGACCCGGATGTCTCCGGCAATCCGGCATCCTCGACAGCCGTGAAGACGGAAGAAAGCGCGGCGACTCGCAGCCTGACCGCGGTCGCCGGAACACCGTCCGGCGCAAGCCAGGCGCAGCAGGCCGCATTCCTGCAGGCTGTGCGCCATGTGCTGGCCAACACCGAAGATGTGGGGACGCGTTTTGCCGATGAGGCGCGCCGCATGCACTATGGCGAGCAGGATGCGCGCAGCATTCGCGGCCAGACTAGCGTGCGCGAAGCCGCCGAGTTGCTGGAAGAGGGCATTGACGTGATGCCCTTGCCGCTGCCCGCGGCGCTCAAGGAAACGCTGCAGTAGCGGCTCAGCCGGGCGCTGGCATTGCACTGCGCCGCCGCACCATGCGGCTGGCCGCATACAGCCCCAGGGGGATGGCGACGAAATGCGGCCAGATGAAATAGGCCGGCTCATAGCCCATCCAGCTGAACGGGCTTTCATCGACGGCCATGGATTCCATCGTGCCGGTCACAACCACGTAGAGCAGCCAAGGCAGGGCGCTCACCGCCACCATCGCGGGCGAGGTGCTTTTGAGCAGCCTGAAGACGGCATTGCCGGCGGCCACCGCGAGCAGGAACATCGGCAGGTGACGAATACCGACCAGTGCGAAGGCCGCCCGCAGGTTTTCTTCTTCGTAGCTTTGCACGGTCCAGCGCGCGACGGCCGGGCCGTCGAGCAAAGGCCCCAGCAGCGCCGCCAGGGCCGCCACCAGCGCGCCCAGAAAGAGCGCTGCCGCGGGCAGGCGAAAAGCGGCCATCGCAGGCCGCCCGCCAGGGCCGTCGGGCGCTTCGGCCATCAGGGGTAGAGGCCGCGCAGCTCGCGGGTGTGCAGGATGCGCTTGCAGGCCACGATGAAGGTCGCGGTGCGCAGGCTGACCTTCTGGTCTTGCGCCACGTGCCAGACGCCGGCGAAGGCGTCTTTCATGATCTTGACCAGGCGCTTGTTGATTTCTTCCTCGTCCCAGAAGAAGCTGGAGAAATCCTGCACCCATTCAAAGTAGCTGACCGTCACGCCGCCGGCGTTGGCGATCACGTCCGGCAGCACCAGGATGTTGCGGTCGTGCAGGATGTCGTCGGCGGCCGGCGTGGTGGGGCCGTTCGCGCCTTCGATGATCATGCGCGCCTTGATGCGCCCGGCATTGGCCGCGGTGATCTGCTGCTCGAGCGCGGCGGGGATCAGGATGTCGCACTCCACGTCCCAGAACGCGTCGTTGGCGATGACTTCAGCTTCCGCGAAGCCGGCCACGCTGCCGTTGGCTTCCACATGCTTGAGCAGGGCCGGCACGTCGAGGCCGGCCTCGCGGTAAATCGTGCCGCCGTGGTCCTGCACGGCAACCACGCGCGCGCCGGTTTCGGCAAACAGCTTGCCCGCCACGCCGCCCACGTTGCCGAAGCCCTGCACCGCGATGCGCGAGCTCGCGATGTCCAGGCCGATGTGTTTGGCGGCTTCCACGCCCACGGTGTACACGCCGCGGCCGGTGGCTTCACGCCGGCCCAGCGAGCCGCCCAGGTC
>NZ_JBFUBY010000224.1:0-6959 GCF_056405515.1 Polaromonas sp. P1_G2 | reverse complement strand
GACCCAACCACGCAGCGTCTCGACGGTCTTATCCACAAGGTCGGACCACTCCATTAGAGGGTTCTCATCCCGAGGGAAATACGTCTTGGGGGTGCTGTCAGGTCCTTGCAGGGCGAGTCCAAACGGCGGCACCGTGCTCATCGATTTCGCGAGATGGACTGCCAGTGCGTGGGACACGAACACTGCAACCTCAAGTGGGTCGGGCGTTGAAGTGCTCATCGATTTTGAGTATGAGACCTACCCACGCGGAGTGTGTCAATGATAAGAGCCGAAATATCTGCCTGCTTCAGTGCTTTCAGGTCGTCATATGTGGCGAGAACCGTGCCCATCATTTCTCCAGCGTCGTTGAGTCGCCTAACGCCATCTTTTGAAGAAACAATGAAAGCGTTCGGTTTGGCAGCAGGGTTGTTAGGGGACGCGACGACTACAAGTGAGCGACTATCGCTGCAGCTGTACACATACCACTCCGTTCCTCCGTACTGCCTGGTGAGGGGGCCAGTCTCACAAACATTGATTGGCTCGCCTTTCGGTTGGCACAAAGCGAGAGGCGTGAAGCCCAGGAAAATCATCGTGACGAGTAGTGAGTTCAGTTTCATATGCCGCCTAGCGTTGGAGGTTCCGGGCACGCGCGCACAGCGGCGGCCTGCTGTGGTGCGTCCTTGCCGAGCGAACTGTAAGGCCTCACGGTGCGCTCCATGATCAAGATGTGCACCCTACCACTTCAATCTCAACACGCCTGTTCGTGACAGGATCGATGCCAACCGGCTGGAGGTCGCCCTTGGCTTCGATATGCGTAACAGAGCCAAGCTCTGGATGGACCCTGAGAACGTGTGCCGCCACAGCGGCAGCGCGCGCGTGCGACAACAATGCTTTGTCCCCGGCTTCGGAGTGGTCCGCATGGCCCACCACCATGTACAACGCGATTGGCCGACCCCATTTGGTTCGTGTGGGGTCCACGATTCGCTCAACGTCGCCAAGGCCTACCGTAGCCGAGTTCGCAGCGAAATGGACGTCAATAGCATACCGGCACGGTGATCGTGCGAGGACTGCCGACGGCCCAAGAACGAGTCCGACAAGAAGAGCAATGGAGCAACGCGTATTCACGTGGGGCCTAACGAATGTGTACTGAAAAGTCTGCGGTACAACTTTGCGCCTGCGGTTTGACCGCGTCGTCTATCTCGAACAGGTCAATGCTCATGCGATTTAACGTAAAAATGACCGGACCACCAACATAAGCGGCGAAGCCGCCTCCTGCTGTTGTGGGTCCGCGTCGATTGACAAGTTAGATGGCTTTACTGTCATAGCGAATTTTCCATTCGTTCATGATTTTGCATACTTCCTCGATGGGCGTGATGTAGTGATCCGCGATGGCGCCCTCGATTCCGGCTATAGAAGATGCAAAGGCTCGCGCGGCTTGCTGTTTAGTGCATTCAGGGCTGAACACGATGCCGATCATTTTTGTACCGTGCATCTTTCCCACGTGAAATCCTTCGACTTCGGTCCACTTGAATGCTGAGCGGCGTGACATGGCTACTATTTCGAACCCCTCTTGGTCGAGCCGAAGGTACGTTGTGTTCGGGCGCATCATGAGCAGCGACACCGGAATGCCTAACCCAAAGAAGCCAACGCACAACCAGCCAAGTACTGACTTCTCGGTGATCATCCAAGCGCCGAGAACAACGAAGCAGATGCACCCGAGAAACAGCAATAGTGCCTTCTTGAGGCTGGCCTTGAAGATGAGTTCGTCCCGCATGTGGCTGCCTTCTAACGTAAAAATGACCGGACCACCAACATGAACGGCAGAGCCGCCTTCTGCTGTTGTGGGTCCGTGTCGATTGACAAGTTATACATGCGCGTCTCTAACTGCTGCGCGCCTTGCGGCTGTAGTCGCGCTTGAAGCAGTCGGCAATCCATTCTTCGATGCGGTGGCGTGGCGCCGCGGGTTCTCCCTGAACTTGGGTCCGCAATCGCGCCATATCCTGACTGGCGTCGCGGGCCTCCACAAGGCGTCCCTGCTCGAATACCAGTTCGTGCACATGCTGATACTTCCACGCTGGGTGAAAACCCAAGTGCACGTAGAGTTCGCGAATGAAGTCGCGACCGAGCAATAGACCGCCCGAGTAGGTCAGAGGCAGGCCGACATTGCTGAAGTGCCAGCTGCCAAAGAACGCCGTCTCCCGTGCTCCCACAATGCCGTTGAGATCGGGAGGTTGTAGGCGTTGAGTAATCGGCGCCTCGCCCGGCTGATGGTTCACCCATAACTCACACAGGCGCAACTGGTCGTCTTTCACCTCGTAGCCGCACACGTATCCACGATAGCAGGCAGTACTCGCCATCACCGGTCGATAGCCAGCGCTGGCTGGCGAAAACGGCTCGTCGTTGCTGAAGGCGACGAGCGCGTGGTTCTCGCCAAAATACGAAAATGAATCTTGAACTTGAGCAGTCATGAAGCCAATGCTACCTCTTGGCACCTGCGAAGGGAACGGCCACCCAAAGAGGCGGCGACATTTGCACTGACCGTATAACGTGAAGATGACCGGACCACAACACACGCCGCGAAGCGGCCTTCCTGCAGTTGTGGGCCCGTGTCGATTGACATGTTAAACCGCGCCTTCATTGAGCGCCTCAAGGAATGCGCGACGCAGTGCATCGACTTGTCCGGGAAGGCACTCATTCGCCGCCTCCGTTGCGTTCGATGGACAGTCTTCGTACTTGAGATCGTACGTGTAGTTAGGCATCGTGAATTGATCCGCGGTCAAGTCAACACGCTCGCCCGCGATGCGGTTGTAGAAATGATTCCCGGTCCCGTGCCAGCCAGTCGTCCGGAGGATCTCGCCACCGAAAGTCTCCTGAATCACGATGGCCGTCTGTGCGCACTGGCCATAAGACGGATACGCGCTCGGCGAAAAACAGACGCTAGTCTCCGCCGACCAACTGCGCTCAAACGCAGCGCGTACCTTTCGGAGGTGGGATTCGTCCATGGTCACAAGCGGTTTTACGTTTGAGATGAGAGGCGGCGTCCGGCTTGCCGGGTGACCTCCTCTCGATTAAAGGGATAGGCATCAGAGTTGCCAGAACTGCCACCATCGTTTTGGAGCGCTTTTCTGGATACTTTTAACTTCTGCAGTGTCCTCCTGCCTGGCCTGTTTTGAAGTTTCGACTCGATTCCATGCTTTCAGCTTGTCCCGCTCGAAGTACCCGCGTGTGAACGGCTTGAAGTACTGATCTTGTCCGAACGCAATGTTCATGGGACGAAGTATTTCAGTGATATCTGCCTCATTGGGAGCTTCATCAAAGGTGGCTACGATTCGACTACTCCGAACGTGGAAACCAGAATTCGTGCAGGTGCCACCAAAGCAAGTGACTTCGATGTAAACAAAGACTTCATTAGGGAACTCGGCGGATAGCGATTGAAGGCCCGCCTTGACCTCCTCTATCTGTTCGAGAACCTTATCATAGGCATCCTCTCCTTCAGTTGGATGCAGGTCATCTTCGTTTGGGCACCGGATGATGAACCCGTCCATTTGCTCCTGCTCGTACTTGGCCTCACACAACGGCCAGAGCCGCAGGGCGGCCTCTGCCGCTTTGGGCGATTTTGTTAAGAAGCCGCGAAAGACGTAACCCATGCCAAAGCCCCTTCCGAGATTTCTGATGCCCAACGCAATGTAGWCGCAAGGTCTACGGTATAACTTGGCGCCTGCGGTATAACCTGGCCGCTGGAAACTCACCCAAGTGCTTATTACTAAAAGACTTATTGTCCATTTTGAGTTTCGCTCAGCTCGATACAAAAGGGGACCAAACCCCGCAAATTGATTCTAGGCGGACAGCGTGGTGGCCGCCTCCTCAATATGAACGAGCACAGGCCATACCGTCGATTCTGTTGCGTTTGACCATCGCTGCCTGTAACCCACAGCTCGGGTCAGGTACGGTGAGACGCAGGCGGCATACCGGCCAAGCCGAAGGCCTTCTACCCGTGCGAAAGAATCACCCAGCCAACCAAGACCACAGCGATGATCACCAGGGCGAGGTATCCCAGATTGCGCTCACTGTTGCGGTGCTTTTCCACACACGGGGTGCAGTAGAGAAAGGTATCGCCTTTGTAGTGCGGCACCGGAAACAGAAGCCCACTCGAATCGCAGGCATAACAACGCATGGCTCGGTTGCGTTTCTTTCCGCGTGAGTCCCGGTACACCTGCATCACCAGGGCAATGACCGGGAAGACCCCAAGGGCGATAACCACAAATAAAACGACGGCTAGTTCCATGGGCTTATTAGAACGCGCATTCCCTCGCCGTTGAAAAGCCGCTGGAGGACTACGCCAGGAAGTAGGGGTAGAAGAGAATAAGGCGCGGTGGCCCACAATAAGGCCACTCTCCATCGCCCACACCATCAACCGGACCGCGGCGCCGTTTTTCGCCGCGGTCACCGAGCGGGAACAACAGACATGACACATTTCAAGGAAGTCGCCCTCCAGCACGCCAGCCGCCTGGTCAACCACGGCCCCACGGTCCTGGTGACCAGCGCGCATGGCACGGCGCGCAACGTGATGGCCGCGGCCTGGTCCATGCCCGTGGAGTTCACGCCGCCGCGCATCGCCATCGTCATCGACAAAWAAACCTACACTCGCGAACTCATCACGGCCAGCGGCGGCTTCGGCATCTGCCTGCCCGGCATGGCGCTGGCGGCCCTGACGCATGCGGTSGGCAGCGAATCGGGCCGCGCGGTCGACAAGTTCGCGCACTACGGGTTGGCGCCCCGCACTGGTCCCGTCCTGGGCCTTCCCTTGCTGGAAGAGGGCTGCGCCGCATGGCTGGAGTGCCGGCTGATCCGCGAGACGCACACCGAGGACGCCTACGACACCTGCTTCGCCGAAATCGTCGCGGCCGCTGCCGATGAACGTGTGTTCCAGGCGGGGCACTGGCGTTTCAACGACGGCAACACCGAACTGCAGACCATCCACCACCTGGGCGGCGGCAACTTTGTCAGGCCCGGCGGAATGTTTTATGCCGGTGACGCCGCAATGGCGAGGCCGCAGCCCAAGCCAAAGCCCGACTGACGGCTTCCAGAGTTTTTTTCCAAGCCCTGGCTCGGTAGACGGCCGGGTGCGGGCGAGCACCACGCATTGCGGTCTTAGCCGCTTGCGGGGTTGCCACCCTCCGGATCCGCCCCACGCACCACCAGCACGGGCACGGGCGCCAGCCGCAGGATCTGCTCGGCGCCGCTGCCCAGCAGCACACGCCCCAGGCCGCGCCGACCGTGCGAGCCGACCACCACGAGGTCGGCGCCCCAGAGCTTGGCGGCTTCGGCGACGGCCTCGCCCAGGCGCTTGCCGGGCTCTTCGAGCAGAACCTGGCTGGGCTCCACGCCGGCCGACTGGGCAATGGCCGTGGCGTCGGCCAACACCTTGGCGCCGGCCTCGCGCACCATGCCCACCAGGTCGCCCGACCAGCTGCCATCGGGCGCCATGCCGCCCAGGTAAGCCATTTCATTGAGGGCATGCAGCAACCGCACGCTGGCGCTGGTTTCGCGCGCCATGCTCAGGCCGGCGACCAGGGCCTTGTTGGCGGTGTCGCTGCCGTCCACGGGGATCAGGATTCGTTTGAACATGGCCAATACCTTTGGTCTGGAGTTTCGATAGCGGCAGTGTTGATCGATTGGGAAGAGGCGGTATTGATGTGTGTCAAGCAGTGGGGTGATGAGGGCGGCTTGATCCAGGTTGGCTGGAGGCCTGGCCGGTCCAAATGGCGATGGACGAATCGTGGATCAATCTGAGAAGAACCGGATGCGCTTCGCGGGCAAGAAAAAAGTGCTTGACCTTGACCCTGTGGGAAGGTTGATAGTTGCTTCATCATCACTTTGAAAGGACATGCCATGGTCACCTTCCAGGTCAACGATATGACCTGCGGACACTGCGCGAGCACCATCGCCAAGGCGGTCGCTGCAGTGGACAAGTCCGCGCGCGTTGAGGTCGACATCCCACGAAAACGGGTGCGCGTCAGCGGCGAAGCATCAGTGACGGATCTGACCGAGGCCATCCGGGACGCCGGGTATACGCCGCAAGAGGTCCAGGCAGAGTCTGCCCGGGCTGTCCGGACGGCAGGCGGCTGCGGTTGCGGCTGTGGTGCCCCAAAACCCGTCCCGGTTGACGCAGGTCAAGCGCCTGCATCGGCCGCTGGCCCATGCTGCGGATAACTCAGGAGGCTACTATGGACCAGCATCACGCACGCCCTTCATTCTGGAAGACGCCCTTCGGCGTCGTCTCCACCATCGTCGCCCTGGCCGCGAGCGCCTACCTATGGGTCGCACACCRGGATCACCTGCTTGCGCTGCTGCCCTTTGCATTGCTGGCCGCCTGCCCGCTGATGCATATGTTCATGCACCGCGGCCACGGCCACGGCGGGCAATCGCACGCCGGGAGCCAGGACAACCATGGCCCGCGCAAGGGCTAAAGCGGCCGAGCTCGCCTCGGGCCTGGGCGCCATCGTTCTGGGCGCCGGCCTGGCCCTGCTGGCGCCGGACGCCTTTCGCGGATTCGCAATCCCCATCCTCGTGGCCGGGATCCTGGTACACGGGACGGGCATGACCCTCAAGCACAGGCTGGAAACTGCCGAGCGCGAGCCGCTGTGGTGGGAACGAGCGCTCTTCTGGTTGTGCTGGCTGTGTCTGGGTGGATTGGTTGGCTGGATGCTCGTTCGGCTGTACACGACCTGAGTCCACTCGCCCGGTGCCCGGATTCAACTGAAATGAAAAAGCAGGAGTAAGCATGCAGCATCAACACCCGACCCATGGGGAGCATGGACATAGTCACCAGGCGCAGGACGTAGCCACTCCGGCTCCGGTCGACGAATACACCTGCCCGATGCACCCGGAAGTTCGGCAGAACGGACCCGGCAGATGCCCGAAATGTGGAATGCACCTGGAGCGCGTGGGCTCGGCCACAGACCACGCCGCTCATGCAC
>NZ_JBFUBY010000223.1:0-9630 GCF_056405515.1 Polaromonas sp. P1_G2 | reverse complement strand
CATCACGCCCATCGAGATGCCGTTTGGCGGCATCCGGGAATCGGGGATCGGCCATGAAAACAGCATGGTGACGATTGACTATTACACGCAGTTGAAGAGCGTGTACGTCGAACTGGGCGAAGTGGCTTGTCCTTATGAATAGGCATGTCCGGCAGCCAAAGGCCGATTGCCGGCCCTGGCCTCACTAGCCCCTTATGCCATCCCCGCGGGCATAGCACGGTACGCGAATTTCCGGGGCAAGAATAATTCCACGGACACCCAAAGCGTTCACAGCCCGGCCTCACGGCAAGCTGACTCCCGATCAGGAATTCACATGAAACAAGAACAATACGATTACATCATTGTCGGCGCCGGTTCAGCCGGTTGCGTCCTCGCCAACCGCCTGGGCGAGGACGACGGCGCGCGCGTCCTGCTGCTGGAAGCCGGCCCGGCGGACCACAGCATCTTCATCCACATGCCGTCGGCCTTCGCCTATCCGCTGGCCAACGACAAGTACAACTGGTTCTACGACACCGAGCCGGAACCTTTCATGAACATGCGCCGGATGCACTGCCCGCGCGGCCGCGTGCTCGGCGGGTCGTCGTCGATCAACGGCATGGTCTATATCCGCGGACATGCGTTTGACTATGACGCCTGGGCCGGCATGCCTGGACTGGAGCAATGGTCCTACGCGCATTGCCTGCCGTACTTCAAGAAATCCGAAAACCGCCTGAAAGGCGGCGACGCCTATCGCGGCAATGACGGCCCCTTGTATGTCTCCACCGCCGCCTGCAAGAATCCGCTGTATCGCGCTTTCATCGAGGCAGGGCAACAAGCCGGCTACCCTTACACAGACGACATGAACGGCTACCAGCAGGAAGGCCTCGGGCCGATGGACATGACGGTCTATAAGGGCCGTCGCTGGAGCACGGCGCAGGCCTACCTGCGCCCGGCGGCCAGGCGCGGCAACCTGCGCGTGGTGACGCGCGCGCGGGTCACGCGGGTCTTGTTCGAGGGCGCGCGCGCGACCGGCGTCGAATATGCGCAAGGGTCGCGCCTGCACCAGGTCTATGCGGCGCGTGAGGTGATCCTGTCCGGCGGCGCGATCAATTCGCCGCAGCTTCTGATGCTGTCCGGGATCGGCAAGGCGGAGGAACTTCGCGCCTTGGGCATCCAGCCGCGGGTCGATCTTCCAGGGGTCGGCCAGAATCTGCAAGACCATCTCGAGGTCTACGTGCAGTACGCCAGCAAGCAGCCGATTACCCTGTACAGCGCGATGAACCCCCTGGCCAAACTAAAAATCGGCGTGCAATGGCTGTTCGCCGGAAAGGGCCTGGGCGCGACCAATCATTTCGAATCCGGCGGTTTTATCCGCAGTGCGGCGGGGGTGGCGCATCCGGATCTGCAATACCATTTTCTGCCGATGGCGGTCAGCTACGACGGCAGCGCGCCGGCCACACAGCACGGCTTTCAGGCGCACGTCGGGCCGATGCGCGCGACCAGCCGCGGCCACATCACACTGCGCTCGGCCGACCCCAAAGCGCATCCACGCATCTTGTTCAACTACATGCAGACCGAGCAGGACCGCAAGGAAATCCGCTCGGGTGTGCGCCTGACGCGCGAAATATTTTCCCAACCGGCATTCGAGCCTTTCCGCGGTGGCGAAATCTCGCCCGGCGCCAAGGTGCAGACCGACGCCGAAATCGACGCCTTCATCCGCGACAAGGCCGAAAGCGCTTTTCATCCTTCCTGCAGTTGCCGTATGGGGACCGATCCCATGGCGGTGGTGGACGGCGCCGGCCGCGTGCACGGAATCCAGAACCTGCGCGTGGTGGATGCCTCCATCATGCCCAATGTCGTCAGCGGCAACCTGAATGCGCCGACCATCATGATCGCGGAAAAAATCGCGGACCTGGTTCGAGGCAAATCACCGTTGCCGGTGCAGGCGGCGCCGGTTTATGTGGCTTCAAACTACGCGACCCACCAGCGTTGATAACGCCTCCCTCAAATAGCCGAATGCAAAAAATTGACCATGGTGATGAAGTCAAACACCGGCAAGCCTGACCGGCGCCGTATCGCTTCCGAATAAGGCGGCAGGTCGGTGCACTCCAGGACAAAAGCCCGGATGCCGGGATGCTTTTGAAGCGCACCAAGCGCCGTGCCCAAAACCTCCTGTTCAATGACAGCCAGGTCGATCTCGGCATCCGGTTCGGCAAACATCCTGTTCCATTCCGGGCACTGCTCCAGGCCCAGGATATGCAGGCCGTCCATGCTCGCTATGCCGGCGGCCCTCAGGTGGCGCGGGCCCAGGGCGCGCGCATTGGCGGTGATGATGCCAATCTCGCTCTGCGGGCCGTGCAGCAGCCTGACAAAGGGGACTTGCAACAGGCTGGAGGTCAGCACCGGAACGCCGGCCGCCTGGGCCAATTCGCGCTGGAAGATGGCGTTGAAGCCGCAGCTCGTGGTGATGGCCTTGATGCCTTTTTCGGCCACCATGGCCGCGGCGTCGGCCATCATGGTCTCCAGCACTCGTTGATCCGGGTTCTCCAGGATCGTATGGACGTTGGCGCCGCGCACGGGATGGAAGCTCACGGGATAGGCATAGGACGCGGGATTGGTGCTGTTGCCGACCAGGGTTTCAAGTTGCTGCAGCCCTCGGGGCACCTGCCCGGTCTCCCAGCAAGGGTCAATCCGAGATGGCCGTGGCCAAAGGCGTAAAACACATTGGCGCAGCGCGGTGAGCGCGCGATCACGGGCAGGGAGTCCGGCGTCGAGGGGCGGTAGCCCATCCATTCGCGCTGTATTGGCTGGCCCATGATGGCCGGCAGCACGTTGCGGGCGAAAGGTACCAGGGCGCGTATGCGCCGGAAATCCGGCGGCGCAACAAGGCCCGCCAGCTCATCACCGCTGCTCAGGGAAATGCCGTCATGCATGGGCGAGAGCACGCACTGCTTTTCTGGGAAACACACGGGGCGGCCCAGCAGGGATTCACCGGTCGAGGCAAACGACAGGTGATAACCCCGCTCGGTGTCCAGGCTGACCTTGTCGCCGACCTGTGCGGCGAATTGTTTTGACCATGCGCCCGCCGCGACGACCACCGCGTCAAACTGCCGCGTGGCCTTGTCGGTCCGGATGGACACACCGCCGCCGTCGACGGGCCGCAGTTCCAGCACCGTCTCCTGCAGGTATTGCGCCTGCCGCTGCCGCGCGCACTCGAAGTAAGACTGCGCCAGCGCCCTGGGGTAGTTGACGAAGCCGCTGTCGGGCTGGAACAAACCGCGGGTGTAGGCATTTTTATTGAGCCGGGGTTCCAGCTCGGCAACCTCGGCGGGCTTGAGGACGGAAAAATGAACGCCATGGCGCGTCATCAATTCGCGCTCCAGCGCGCTGGCCGAAAACCCGGCGGCGGAGGTATAGAGTTTCAGCCAGCCGCCTGGCCGTATCAGGTCACGGGCGCCGCTCATGTCGGCCAGGGCCAGGTGGGCTTGCAGGGACTTGGACACGAGCGGGTGCAGGGCCGCCGCGATGCCCGCCACCCGCTTGGGCCGTCCTGCCGCCATAAAGCGGAGAAGCCACGGAAGGCCACGGAAAAAATGCGCCGGCCGCAGAACAGCCGCGCTTTTAGGATCGAGGATGTAAGAGGGAATCGAACGGATCACGCCCGGCGTTGCGGTCGGCGTGACGGCRCCCGTCACGATGGCGCCGGCATTGCCGGAACTGGTCCCGGCGCCGACTTCCCCGCGGTCGATCACGGTGACGGCGTGGCCCCGGGCCGCGAGCGCCAAGGCCGTCGCCGCGCCGACCACGCCGGCCCCCACGATGGCGATGGAGCGCCCGCCCTGTGTTTCATGCCTGCCCGTGTCAGTCATCCAATGTCTTTCTGAAGTGTGTGCCGCCGCGCGCGGCGGCCGTGATGACTGTTGATCACCGGCCCTGGCTAGTGATGAAGAATCTTTCCGAGGAATTCACGCGTGCGTTCACTCCGCGGCGCGGTGAAAAAGGCGTCGGGCTTGGCCACCTCGACCATCACGCCCTTGTCGATAAAGGCCACGCGGTCCGCCACTTTGCGGGCAAAACCCATCTCGTGCGTGACCACAATCATGGTCATGCCGTCTTTGGCCAGCGCCACCATCACGTCCAGCACTTCGTTGATCATTTCGGGATCGAGCGCGGAGGTCGGCTCGTCAAACAGCATGACCTTGGGCTGCATGCACAGGCTGCGGGCGATGGCGACGCGTTGCTGCTGCCCTCCCGACAATTGCTGCGGATAGGCGTCGCACTTGTCCGCCAGGCCGACCTTCTCGAGGAGCTCGCGGCCGCGTTCGACGGCTTCCTTGCTGGAGAGCTTGCGCACGTGAATCGGCGCCAGCGTGACGTTCTCGAGCGCGGTCTTGTGGGGATACAGGTTGAACTGCTGGAAGACAAAACCCAGCTCCATGCGGAGCTTGCGAAGATTGGCCTCGCTGGCGACCGGCATGCCGTCGACCGTCAGCGTGCCAGCCTGGAATTTTTCCAGGCCGTTGACGCAGCGGATCAGCGTGCTTTTACCGGAGCCGCTGGGCCCGCAGACCACCACCACTTCGCCTTTCGCGACATCAAGGTTGAWGTTCTGCAGGACGTGGTGCGTGCCATACCATTTGTTGAGTTCGCTGAACTGGATCATCCTGGGTATTCCTTCATCAAGCCTTCTCCAGCCGCCGCGACAGGTAAAGCAGCGGATAGCAGATCAAAAAGTAGCCCACGCCCACCGCGCTAAAAACCAGCAGCCCGTTGGGAACGGACTGCACGATGACCCAGCCGGAGCGCGTCAGGTCAAGCAGCCCGATGGCGGAGACCACCGACGAATCCTTGACCAGCAACACGTATTGCCCGACCAGGGACGGGACGATCATGCGGATGGCCTGCGGCATCACCACCAGCCTCAGTTGCTGGAAGCGGCTCAGCCCCGAGGAGGCGGCCGCCTCCAGTTGCCCCGTGGGCACGGCCTTGATCCCGGCGGCCACGATTTCCGAGATGAAGCAGGCCGCGATGTTGGACAGGGCAATGGCGCCCGCCGTGAAGGAGTCGAGCTCTATGCCCGCCTCGGGCAAAACAAAAAAGACCACAAACACCTGGACCAGCACGGGTGTGCCGCGAAACAGGTCGGTGTAGGCACCGACGGTGAACGACAGCCACTTGCGCGGGCTGGCGCGGCCTATGCCCAGCACAAAGCCGAGCACCGTTCCCGCAAAAATGCCGATGAAGGACAGCGCCAGCGTCACGCCTATGCCTTTCAGCACGACCGGATAGTACTGGGCCATGCCGTACAGCTGCTCGAAGAATAGGGTCATGGTCGTGGCTTTCAGCAGCGCCCGGGCTGCTGCCCGATGCGGACCCACGCCGCGGCCGCGAGCTTGAGACCGAAATAGATGATCAGGTAGCCGACCGCGGTGCTTGCCAGGCCTTCGACCGGCATGAAGCGGTCATTGGCCAATGTCTGCCCCACGCGTGTAAGTTCCAGCACCGAGATCAGCGACAGCAGGGACGAGTCCTTGACCAGCACGATGGCCTGCCCGATCAGCGGCGACACCATGGGCCGCACAGCCTGCGGAAGAATGATGAGGCGCATCTGCTGCCAGTACGTCATTCCCGAACTGGCGCCCGCCTCCAGCTGGCCGCGCGGAATCGAATGGATGCCGGAGCGGATGATCTCGCTGACGTAGGCGCCGCTGTTGATGGACAGGGCAATGATGCCGATCATGATTTCCGGCATGATCACGCCGAAATTCGGCAGCCCGAAATACAAGAAATACAGCTGGGCCAGCAAGGGCGTTGCGCGGATCACATCCACATACACCACTGCCGGCGCCCGGACGATGCGCGAAGACTGGAGGCTCATCACGCAGGCCAGCATGCCGATAACGACGGCGCCCGCGAACGCGGCCAGCGAAATGGACAGGGTGGAGACAAAGCCCCCGAAGAAATCGGGGAGGGTCTCCCCGATCACCCGGAAGTTCAGGTTTAACAGCATGCGCCAGCCCCGGCCTGAAGGGCTTGCGGCACGGGAATCGACACCATGGTCATGAGGCCGGGCTCGCGCTCAGTTCCGAAAATATCCGGGATATCAGTGCTCTTCTTTCCACTTGGGCGTGTTGACCCAGTAGTCGAGGTTCTGCTGAAGGCGGCCGTCCAGTGTGGTCTGGTCGATGAAGAGGTTGATCCAGCTCAGAAGATCCATGGAGTCATAACGGGTCGCATAAGCCAGGGGTTCCTTGGCCAGCAGTTCCGGCATGACCTTGAAGGTGCCCTTGGGGTATCCGGCCGCCTGGCCTGCCACTGCGGAGCTGTCATTGAGCAGGCAGTCGGCCTGGCCGTTTTTCACGGCGTCCAGCAGCAAGGTGCCGCCGCCCTTGTAGCTCTTGATCTCGCCTTTGGGGAACACGGTTTTGGCGAGCTTCTCGCCGGTGCTGCCGAAAAGCACCGCGATCTTGGTGCCGGGCGCCTTGCAGGCATTCGTGGAAGTGAATTTGCTTCCTTCCTTGGACGCCACGACGGGCCCTATATACATAAAGGGCTTGGTGAAGGCGACTTTGGTCGCGCGGGCCAGCGTGGGCGTCATGTCCGCCGCAAGCAGGTCGGCCTTGCCGGAAATCAGGGCCGGCAACAGCCCGTCCCAGTCGAGGTCGAGGAACACCACCTTGACGCCCATTTCCTGGGCCATCAATTTGGCAAGCTCTACCGAGCTGCCGGTGCGCGCGCCGTTTTTGTCGATCATCGAAAACGGAGGGCCTTGTGTCTGCACGGCGATGCGCAGTTCGCCGCGTTTCTGGATGTCTTCAAGGGTGGCGGCATGGGCGGCGGCGCACACACCGAGGAAGCCCGCGCAGGCCAGCAGCCCCGTGGCCAGGGAATTCGAGATCTTCATTGCTTTCTCCTTTGACAATCTCCCCGGAGGAACATCCGCCGGGGACGAGCTCATTTCTCAGCCGCTGCGGGCTGAGGGGACGGCGGCTCAGCGCCACCGTCGGCGCCCTGCTCCCAGCAGCCGCGCGGCAGGTTGACCCATTTGTTGCGCGACTTCATGACCACAAAGGTCTCGCTGCGGCTGATGATCCCGGGCCCGGCGACGCGGGGAAGCAGTTCGCTGGTGAACCGGTAGAGGTCCTGGACATCCCCGGCCACCAGCACTTCGACGATCAGGTCGAAACGGCCGGTCACCACACTCACGGAGGTCACGAAGGGCAGCTCCGCGAGCTTTTGCGTGAGTTCGTCAAGATGTCCCTGCGCGTTGGCGCTGATGCCGACGATGGCGCCAATCAGTTCCGGCCGTTCCGACAGGTTCAGCAGGCCGACGATCTTCAGGGCGTTTTTTTCGATCAAGGCCTTCAGGCGCGTGCGGACCGTGGGCGGGCTCAGCTGCATTTTTTCGGCCAGCTGGTTCACGCCGTCCTGGGCGTCGTCGGACAGCAACCGGGTCAAACGGCGATCAGTGGAATCAAGGAGTTCACGCATAGAGTTATTTGGAAAATTAACGTCGTTTATTTTTCCAAATAGAAAATTAAACACTTGTTAATTACTTTATTAGTTAATTTACTGCGAAGTATTGGCGTTTATACCTACTGAGAGCTTACGGTCAGCCCAACTGACTACGGCATTTATGCTCGTTAAATCAATCAATTATTCCCTAAAGCTTGATTAATCGATCATCAATTGACCGCATAGCTATACCGTGGGAAAATAGTCGTGAAATCGATCTTTATCAACATAATGAATGATTTAACGAATATGAAAGTAGACCAATCCGCAATGCTTAGCCCGCAACTCACGCAGGAGATGGCCAATCTCGGGCATCTTCTCGCGCGCCTGCGCCAGGCGCGCAAGGTCAAGCAGGCCGATGCGGCGCTGCGCGCTGGCTTCTCGCGCAACACCGCCTACCGCCTGGAAAAGGGTGATCCCGGCCTGGCGATTGGGCAGGTGCTTCGCTACCTCGATGCCATCGCGCCAGGCGCCACGCTGGCAGACCTGTTGACGCAGGCCGACCCCGCGCTGGTGGCGCTTCAAGCACGCGAATCGACAAAACGCGTTCGCGACCTGACTGCCGCCGAGCTCGACGAGTTGAACTTCTGAATTCATGCCCGCACCAGCAGTGCCTTTCATCTTCATCTAACGCGGAATTTTTATGGCGGCCAAAGAACTGAAGCTGATGACCTTCGCGTACCTGAACGAAGCCTGGGCGCCCTGCGGGCAGCTCACGATGACCGAGCAGGGTCCCGAACTCCTGGCATCGCGCTTCGCCTACGGCACAAACTACGTGGCTCGCGCTGATGCCCTTGAGGTAGACCCGGTCAGCCTGGCGATTCGTGGGCCGGAGCCCGTCAAGGGCAAGCTGCTGCTGCCGGTCAACAATCTTGTGAGTTTCGGCGGCATCCGCGATGCCGCCCCAGACTCCTGGGGGCGCCGGGTCATTGAGGCCAAGCTCAGGGTGCCCGCAAACAGCTTGGCCGAATCGCAGTACCTGCTGCATGCGGGCAGCGAGAGGGTGGGCGCGCTGGACATCCGTTCCAGCATCTCTGACGGGCCCACGGGGGTCGCCGGCGGCGTTCATGCGCTCGCCTACCTGATGGAAGCGGCGGAGCGCATCGAGGCCGGAGAGGAAGTTCCCGCCAACCTTGAATACATCTTCGAGGGCGGCACGGCGCTGGGCGGCGCCCGGCCCAAAGCCTCTGTGCGCGACGAGAGCGGCGCCCTCTGGCTCGCGAAGTTTCCAAGCAAAAACGACGCCTTCGACATTCCCGCGATCGAATGCGCTTCGCTGGTGCTCGCGCGGGAGGCCGGCTTGAACGTGCCCCCTGTGGCCACGCGCCTTCTGGGCGACCGCCGCATCATGATGATCCGGCGTTTCGACCGCTACTGGCTGGCGCAAGGAGCGCAGCCCATCACGGCGACAGACTTGCTGCTGGCACCCGCCGGCGGCTTGACCGAGCGCCGCATGGGTTTCGTGAGCGGCCTGACCCTGGTCGGATGCGACGAGACGGAGTCACGGACAAAATCCTACGCCGACCTGGCCACCGCCGTGCGCCGGCACTGCCATCCGGATGTGATTCGCGCGGACAACGAAGAACTCTTCAAGCGAATGGTGTTCAACATCCTCGCCAGCAACGACGACGACCACCTGCGCAACCACGGATTCTTATGGGACCCGCGCTTGCCCGGCTGGCGGCTCAGTCCCTTGTACGACGTGCTGCCGCGGCCCAGCCTTGCAACCGAGCGCTTTCTTCACCTGGGAATCGGGCCCCAGGGCCGCCTCGCGACACTCGACAACGCGCTCGACGGGCATGCGGCGTTCTCGTTGAGCCGGGCCCGCGCCGGCGAATTGATCGATGAAGTCTGGCGAGTCGTCCGGGAATGGAAGGTGTCGTTCGAGCACTCGGGCGCCACGGCGGACGACATTGCCAGGATCGCACCCGCGTTCCGGCACCTGGACGACATCAGCACCGCGGGTACGCGCAAGCTCTTGCCTTGATACGCCGTGCCCGAACGCTTCCGGCCGCGGCAAACCCACCGGGCCCGCCGCCCCGCCCTCAATACGCCGCCAGCACATTGAAAAACCAGCCGCGGCTGCGATAAGAAAGATCGGTCAAATCATCCGAGTACTGCGTGAAGTTGTAGCCC
>NZ_JBFUBY010000222.1:0-6976 GCF_056405515.1 Polaromonas sp. P1_G2 | reverse complement strand
GTAAGAGGCACCCGGCGTGATCAGCTTGTAGGTCGGGTTGGACTGGCCGCCTTTGAAGATCTCCGCCGTCAGCGGGCCTTTGAAGCCGGGCAGGTGGCTGCCCAGGTAAGCGGTGAGCGCATCGAGGTCAAAGGCGTGCGCGCCGGACACGGCCCGAGTGCCGACAAAGTGGTCGAAATTGCTCGTGCTCAAAGGGCTGGCCCCCGTGTGTTTATTTGTCGATTTCGGCTTCGGAAATGCGCATCAGGGCCTGGCGGTTGCGCACCACCAGGCCGCCCGGCTCTATGCGTATGGCTTCCTCGCGCTCCATGGACTTGAGTTCCTGGTTCACGCGCTGGCGCGAGGCGCCCAGCAGTTGGGCCAGTTCCTCCTGCGCCAGCTGCAGGCCGATGCGCACTTCGCCGCTGTCCGCCAGGCTGGGCACACCGTAGCTGCGGACCAGGTGCAACAGTTGCTTGGCCAGCCGCGCGCGCAGGGGCAGGGTGTTGAGGTCTTCCACCAGGCCGAAGAGCTGCCGTATGCGCCGCGCATGCAGGCGCAGCAGGGCTTCGTAGAGCTCGACATGCTGGCTCAGGATTTTGCGCAGGTCGGCGCGCGAGACGCACAGCAGCGTGGTTTCGCCATGGGCATAGGAGTCGTGGGTGCGCCGCTCCCCGTCGAAGATCGCCACGTCGCCGACCCAGATGCCGGGCTCCACATAGGTCAGGGTGACCTGCTTGCCCGAAATCGAGGTCGAGCTCACCCGGATGGCGCCGCGCGCGCAGGATATCCATTCTTCCGGCGCGTCGCCGCGGGCGCTGATGAGTTCGCCGTCTTTGTAGCGTTTGACGTAGGCGCATCGAAGTATGTCGTGCCTCAGGGATGGGGACAGGGATGAAAACCAGCGGCCGTTATTAATGGCCTCTCGTTCCTCTATCGTAAGAATGGGATCGTCCATGGTCTGTCTTTTGAGTGACTAACAAGACGTCCATTGTCGCTTGAGGGACCCGCCCCGCGCCAGCGGGCTGTCGCATGGGTGTCGCCCGGCCGGAGGGGCCGGGAAATGGCGAGGGAGGGCCGCGACAGGGCCCCCCGCGCAAGGACCGGCTAGCGGTAGTGCGGCGTGCGCTTGTTCAGGAAGGCGTCTATGCCTTCACCGGCGTTGGCGTCGTGCAGGTTGCGCACGAAGTGGTCTTGCTCTCGGGCCAACTGCTGGTTCAGCGTATTGCCGGCTGCGTCGTTGATCAGTTCCTTGATGCTGGCCAGCGCGTTCGGCGCGCGCGCATTGAGGCTGTCGGCCAGCTGCAGGGCCTGGGCCAGGGCTTCGCCCGGGGCCGTGACGCGGTTGACCAGCCCGAGATCATGCAAGCGGCGTGGGCCTATGCGTTCGCCGGTCATCAGCAGTTCGCTGGCCAGCGCGCGCGGCAGGGCGCGCGCCAGGGCCCAGCTGCCGCCGCCGTCGGGCGACAGCGCGACCGTGCTGTAGGACATCACGAACACGGCGTTGTCCGCCGCCACCACAAAATCGCAGGCCAGCACCAGCGAAAAACCGGCACCAGCGGCCGGGCCTTCCACGGCGGCAATCACCGGCTTGGGGTAGGTGCGTATCGAGTCGATCCAGTTGTGCAGGCCTTCGATGCTCTGGGCCTGCACCTCGGGTGCTTCACGGCGGTTGGCCTGCAGCCGCTGCAGGTTGCCACCCGCGCAAAAGATGGCACCCTCGCCGGTGATGACCACGCTGCGGATGTCGGGGTTGTTCTCGGCGGCGTTCAAGGCCTCAATGCCCGCCGCATAAATATCGGGACCCAGGGCATTCCTGAACTCCGGGTTGCTGATCGTCAGGATAAGGGTCTGGCCCTCACTCGTACCTTTGATTGCGCCTGCCATGTCAGTTGTTCCAATACGAAAGAATGTGTGGTCGCCGGAGGAGGGATTCCCACGCCAGTGGGGGCCGCGGAACTGGCTTCGCCAGGCCGCAAGCGCCGCCCCCTGGAGGGGGGAAGGTGCTACACGAAGTGAGCATCCGAAGGGGGTGTTTCATTCTTCCTGGTGTAGGAGGCTCAAGCCGATCGCACCGCGGCGCCGTAACCAGGGGGAAGGGCGGTAGCGCTGGTCGCCGTACACGGTCTGCATGTTGAACAGCACTTCCAGCACATTGGTGGGGCCGTAGCGGTCGCCCATGGCCAGCGGGCCCATGGGATAGCCCAGCCCGAGGGTCACGGCGGTTTCCAGGTCTTTCGGGCTGCAGATGCCCTGCTGGCAGATGTCGCTGGCGATGTTGACGATGGCGGCCACCACTCGCTGGGTGACGAAGCCGCCGCTGTCCCGGATCACACTGACGGCCCTGCCGTCGCGGGCGAAGAGGGCATGGGCCGCGTCGCGCATGTCGCTGCGTGTGGCCGGATTGGTGGCCAGCACGCGCCGCTTGGTGGCCGCGTCGTCGATCAGCATGTCGATGCCGATGGTACGGGCCGGGTCCAGGCGCTCCACCACGGCCACCGTGGTGATGTCAAAGCCCAGTGGCGCGACCAGCATGAGGGCCTGCGGCGAGGCAGAGGCGCCGGTCTCGATTTTGGCGCCGAGGGTCTTGAGCAGTTGCAGCAGTTCCGAGCGCCGCGAAGCCCGCGGCGAGACCCACACCGGCGGAAGTTCGGCAACCTCGSGGACAGGGGGCTCGGGCTGCACCTGCATGGCCCCGTCCACATAGCGGTAAAAGCCTTCGCCGGTCTTGCGGCCCAGCATGCCGCCGGCCAGGCGCTGCGCCGTGATCACGCTGGGGCGGTAGCGGGCTTCTTCATAGTACTGGTGGTAAATCGACTCCATCACGGGATGGGAAACGTCGAGCGCGGTCAGGTCCATCAGCTCGAAAGGGCCCAGCTTGAAGCCGGCCTGGTCGCGCAGGATGCGGTCTATGGTGGCGAAATCGGCAATGCCTTCGCTGACGATGCGCAGCGCCTCGGTGCCGAAGCCCYGGCCGGCGTGGTTGACGATGAAGCCGGGCGTATCTTGCGCCTGCACGGGTGTGTGGCCCATCTGCCGCGCGTATTGGCTCAGGCCTTCGCAGACCGCGGGGCTGGTCTTCAGGCCCGCGATCACTTMCACCACTTTCATCAGCGGAACGGGATTGAAGAAGTGAAAACCGGCCAGGCGCTCGGGATGTTTGAGCGCCGCCGCGATGGCCGTCACTGAAAGCGATGAGGTATTGCTGGCCAGCACGGCGCTCGCGGGCACCAGGGCTTCGAGTTCGGCGAACAGCGCGCGCTTGACGTCCAGGCGTTCCACGATGGCTTCGATGACGAGGTCGCAGCCCGCCAGGTCGGGCAGCGTGCCGGCGAGCAGCAACCGGTCCTTGTGGCCGGTGGCCACGGCCGCGTCGAGCCTGCCTTTTTCGACCAGCTTGTCCCATTGGGCACAAATCGCTTCGCGCGCCTTTTCGGCGGCGCCCGCCTGCGCGTCCATCAGCTTGACGGTGCTGCCGGCCTGCGCCGCGATCTGCGCGATGCCGCGCCCCATCGCACCAGTGCCAACTATTCCCACATTTGCGAAATTTACTTTCATGCCCGAATTATGGCTGAGCGTATTCGCTAGAGGTGCATGGCAAAATTTGCGCACCCCATGAAAGTCGCCGAGAAGTTCCTGAAATGCCTGCTTGGCGCTTTGCTGATGGGGCTTGCCGCCAACACCCTGGCCGCGTCCTTGGGCCGCATGCGCGGCGCGGCCATCGTTGGGCACCCACTCGACGTCACCCTGTCCGCGCAACTGGACGGCGCTGAAAACTCCGGCTCCGCTTGCGTGTCCGCTGATGTGTTTTTCGGCGACAGCCAGGTTTTCCCTGACAGGATACGCACCACGATCTCGCCGGGTGCCGGCGCTGGTGAAATCCTGATTCGCATCCGCACGACTTCCGCGCTGGATGAGCCGGTCGTGACGATCCATGCACGCGAAGGGTGCCAGCAAAAGAATTCGCGCAAGTACGTCCTGTTGGCCGAGATGCTGGGCGACAACATGGCCCCGATGCCTTCGGTCCTTCCGCAAGCGGCGGCTGCGGCAAGCTCGGTACAGTTTCGCCCGGCAGCGCCATCCCGCTCCGGGACATCGAGGGCGAAGCCGGAACCCCGCGCCGGGATGGCCTCTTCACTGGCCACACCGCCGGTCCGCGCGGCAGGCAAGCCTCCGGCGCCGGTGCGTCAATCGCGGGCACGACTGCAACTGGCCCCGATTGACCTCACCGTCGAACGCGATCCGGTGCTTCGTTCATCGCCGGAACTGCTGACGCCGCCTTCCACCGATGCCCAGCAACGCGCCTCCGCAGCCGCCTTGTGGCAGGCTTTGAATGCCCAGCCGCAAGACCTAGTTCGCGACGGCCAGCGCCTCAAGTCCCTGGAGTCCGACGTGGCCGCCATGCTGGCGCAAAGCCGCAAAACCGAACAGGTCGWGACGCAGTTGCAGGGCCAGCTGGAGCAGGCGCGCCAGGAGCGTTACAGCAACTGGCTGGTGTATGCCCTGGGCGCTGTCCTGCTGTTCGCGCTGCTGGCAGCCGGCTTTTTATGGAGGCGCAACCGGCAGCACGCGCTGCGCTTGAGCCATGGTCCCTGGTGGGACAAGAATGATGGACAGAGCGATTTTGCGGTTTATGCAGGGCCGGCGTCCGGGCACCCCGGCACTGAACCGGCACACGAAGAGCGCCCGCCCAAGCCCGTGGTGGACCTCGACCTGGATGCGCTTCATTTCGAAAGCACGCGCAAGCTGCCTGCGTCCAGGCCGGCTGAATCTGCTGATCGCCCGGAATTCCTGCCCAGCCTGGGCGGCTTGAGCGGCATGCCCCGTATCGTCAATGCCGAAGAGCTTTTTGATGTCCAGCAGCAGGCGGATTTTTTCCTCTCGCTGGGCCATCCCGACAAGGCGGTGGATGTCCTGCGCCTGCACATCATGGACAACGTGGAGACGAGCGCGCTGGTCTATCTGGACCTGTTCGACCTCTACCACAGCCTGGGACGCAGGGACGACTATGACGCATTGCGCAAGGACTTCCACCGGATGTTCAATGCTCAGGTGCCGGCCTTCGATGACTATGCGATAGACACGCACGGCCTGGAGTTCTATGTGGAGGCCCTCACGCGCATTGAGTCGCTGTGGCCGACGCCCAAGGTGCTGGACGTCCTGGAAGAATCCATCTTCCGCAAGCCCGATTCGCGCAACGAGGTTTTCAGCCTTGCGGCTTATCGCGAACTGCTGCTGCTTCACTCCATTGCCAAGAAGCTTATTTCCCGCCCTGGACAGCCGGAAGAGAAGGGCGGCGAGCCTGCTCTGCCTTCCGCCCTGGATGTGCCGGCCGCCTTGCCGCAAACGACCAGTTTTGGCCCGACCAATATCCTGCCCTTGTCAGCCCGGTTTCAGGCACCGCCTCCGCCGCTTGCCGCCGTGGTTCCCAGCGCTGTGGCGGCTGCCCTTTCCACGGAAATCGCATTGACGCCCGACCTGACGCGGCCCCCGGTTTCACCGAGGCTGGGGCTGGACATTGACTTGAGCCAGGACGTGGGCGGCGCGCTTGAACCGCTGCCGGTCATCGTAGCGATGGACGCCGAGGCCGAAGCCGGAGACTTCGGCAATCTCATCGAGTTCGATCTCGATGGCCCGGTCGCGGCACCGGCCCGGAACGCCTAGTTCCCGGCGGTTTCGGCCCCCGCCTTGGGGGCAAGGTATACCTAGCGCCGTACTTGCAGGGCGCCGGGGTTCACGATGTTGGTGGGCGTGCCCTTGAYGAAATTGACCACGTTGTCGAAGGCCGCGCCGAAGTAGAGCTCATAACTGTCTTGCTCCACGTAGCCGATATGCGGTGTGCAGATGCAGTTCTCCAGGCGAAGCAGGGCATGGCCCTGCAGAATGGGCTCGGATTCAAACACGTCGATCGCCGCCAGGCCTGGGCGGCCGCGGTTGAGCGAGGCAATCAGGGCTTCGGGTTCTATCAGCTCGGCGCGCGAGGTGTTGACCAGCAAGGATGTGGTTTTCATGCGCGACAGGTCTTCGAGTGTGACGATGCCGCGCGTTTCGTCGTTCAGCCGCAGGTGCAGGCTCAACACATCGCTTTGTTCAAAAAACTCGGCCTTGCTGTCGGCGATCTCGTAGCCATCGGCCTGGGCCCGTTCACGCGAGGCATCGCGGCCCCAGATGATGACCCGCATGCCGAAGGCCCGGCCGTAGCCGGCCACGATCTGCCCGATCTTTCCGTAGCTCCAGATGCCCAGGGTCTTGCCCTTGAGGACCGAACCTATGCCGAAATTCGGCGGCATGGAGGCCGACTTGAGGCCCGCCTGCTGCCAGGCCCCGTGCTTGAGGTGGGCCACGTAGTGGGGAATGCGGCGCATGGCGGCCATGACCAGTGCCCAGGCCAGTTCCGCCGGCGCCGTGGGTGATCCGGTGCCTTCTGCCACCGCGATGCCGCGCTCGGTGCAGGCGGCAACGTCGACGTGGCTTCCGACGCGGCCGGTCTGCACGATCAGTTTGAGCTTGGGGAGTTTTTCAATGACCTGCCGGTTGAGCTGGGTCCGTTCCCGGATAAGGACGATGACGTCGGCATCCTTGAGCCGGACGGACAGCTGGCCTATGCCTTTGACGGTGTTGGTGTAGACCTTGGCGGGGTAGGCCTCAAGTTTGGCAGCGCAGTTCAGTTTTCGCACTGCGTCCTGGTAGTCGTCGAGGATCACAATATTCATGCCGATATTGTGCCTGCAAGATTTTTCTTCCTCGCGGGAAGGGCTACCCGAATGCTTGCATTTTGTATCGCAAGGAAACCTGTCGAGGCATTTCAGTCCTGCCGTGGCGCACCGGGCGGGCTCATTGACCTTCACGCAGCCGGGAAATAGCCCCCTCAGAGCGGGCGAGAGCGGGCAGGGCCTTTCTATTGCAAGGCGGCCTCGCGCTGGGCCATGCGGTCAAGCTCCGCGCAGACGGCGGCCATGCGGCCGGAGATAACCATGCGGCCGGCGCAAGCCGGGCC
>NZ_JBFUBY010000221.1:0-15413 GCF_056405515.1 Polaromonas sp. P1_G2 | reverse complement strand
GGACCGAGCACCGCAGGTTGCCCGTAGCGCAGCGGAGGGACGCAGCAACCAGGGTCGCCTTTTCTTTTGCTTACTTTTCTTTTGGCGAAGCAAAAGAAAAGTAAGTTGCCGCCGGGCAACCCCCGGCCAGCAGGTCTCGGAAGCGAGCGCGCCCGCCGGAGCAAGACCCGGCGGAAGAAGACCCTAGTGCCGGAAGTGCCGAACTCCAGTCAACACCATCACCACTTCCCGCTCATCAGCAGCAGCAATCACCTCATCATCCCGCATACTCCCGCCAGGCTGAATCACGCAGGTCGCGCCGGCGTCCACCACCACATCGAGGCCGTCGCGGAAGGGGAAAAAAGCGTCGCTTGCGACCGCCGAGCCTTGCAGGGTCAAGCCGCCGTTGGCGGCCTTGATGGAGGCGATGCGGGCGGAGTCGATGCGGCTCATCTGGCCGGCACCCACGCCCAGCGTCATGCCGTCGGCGCAGAACACGATGGCGTTGGACTTGACGTATTTCGCGACCTTCCAGGCAAACAGCATGTCGTGCAGCTGCTCCTGCGTGGGCTGCAGCTTGCTGACGACTTTGAGGTCGCCGATGGCCAGCTCGTGGTTGTCGGCGGTCTGCATCAGCAGGCCCGAGCCCACGCGCTTGACGTCCATCAGGTTGCGCCCCTGTGTCCAGGCGGTGTCACCGCCGGGCGGCAGGTCGATCTGCAGGATGCGCACATTGACCTTGCTCTTGAAGACTTCCAGCGCCTCGGGCGTGAAGGCCGGCGCCATCAGCACCTCGACAAACTGTTTTGAGATTTGCTGCGCCGCGCGTTCGTCGAGCGGGCAGTTCAGGGCGATGATGCCGCCGAAGGCCGAGGTCGGGTCGGTCTTGAAGGCTTTGCCGTAAGCCTCCAGGCCGTCCTTGCCGACAGCCACGCCGCAGGGGTTGGCGTGCTTGACGATCACGCAGGCCGCGCCGTCCTTGATCAGGTCGAAGCTCTTGACGCATTCCCAGGCGGCGTCGGCGTCGGCGATGTTGTTGTACGAGAGTTCCTTGCCCTGCAGCTGCTTGGCCGTCACCAGCGAGCCGGGCGCGGGGTACAGGTCGCGGTACAGCGCGGCCTGCTGGTGCGAGTTTTCGCCGTAGCGCAGGTCCTGCACCTTGACGAAGCGGCCGTTGGCCTGGCCGGGGAACATGCCGTGGCTACCGTCGGCCTGGAGGCCGGAGAGGTAATCGCTGATGGCGCCGTCGTACTGGCTGATGCGGTTGAACGCGGCCACCGACAGGGCGAACTTGGTCTTGTCACTGAGCTTGCCACCGGCTTTCAGTTCATCGAGCACGCCCGCGTATTGCGAGGCGTCGGTCAGCACGCCGACGTCCTTCCAGTTCTTGGCGGCGGAGCGCACCATGGCCGGGCCGCCGATGTCGATGTTCTCGATCGCGTCTTCCAGCGTGCAGCCAGGCTTGGCGACGGTGGATTCAAAGGGGTAGAGATTGACCACCAGCAGGTCTATGGTGTCTATGCCGTGGGCTTTCAGCGCCGCCATGTGCTCGGGCAGGTCGCGCCGGGCCAGCAGGCCGCCGTGGATCTTGGGGTGCAGCGTCTTGACGCGGCCATCCAGCATTTCAGGAAAGCCGGTGTGGTCGGCGACCTCGGTCACCGGCAGGCCGGCGTCGGCCAGCAGCTTGGCCGTGCCGCCGGTGGACAGCAGCTTGATGCCCAGCGCGTGCAGCGCCTGCGCGAATTCGAGGATGCCGGTTTTGTCGGAAACGGAAATCAGTGCGTTCATGGTGGTGTTCTCAAAAGCCCACAAGGGAGCCGGTTCAAAAGTCCGATGGATGCCGGAAGGCCGGACGGGGAATTGTTATTTGATGAGCTTGTGCTCGACCAGCTTCTTGCGCAGGGTGTTGCGGTTCAGGCCTAGCCATTCGGCGGCGCGCGACTGGTTCTGCTCGGCATGTTGCATGACGACCTCCAGCAGCGGCTTTTCGACCACCTTGACCATCATGTCATACATGCCGTCGGGCTCGGTGCCGCGCAGGTCCTTGAAATAGCCTTCCAGGCTGGTGCGTACGCACTCTTCGATGTGTTTTTTGCTCATGCAGCAGCTTCTTCCTGATTTTCCTGATTTTTATCTTTGTTCGCCCGTGCCTGCCCCGGCACGCCCTCTTCGTCTTCGCCGGCACTGGCCGGAATCCGGTCCATGTGCTCGCCCAGCCCCTCAAAAAAACCACTGACCGCGCGCAGTTGCGCTTCGCAGTCTTCCAGCAGGTTCATCCGCGCGCGAAAGGCCTCGCCGCCGGGCAAGGTCTTCACATACCAGCCGATGTGCTTGCGCGCCGTGCGCACACCGGTGAACTCACCGTACAAGTCGTAATGGTCGCGCAAGTGGTCGACCAGCAGGCGCTCGACCTCGGCCACCAGAGGCGGCGCAAGATGCGTGCCTGTGGCCAGGAAATGCGCCACCTCGCGGAAAATCCAGGGCCGGCCCTGGGCCGCGCGGCCGATCATCACGGCGTCGGCGCCGGTGTAAGCCAGCACGTCGCGGGCTTTCTCGGGGCTGCCGATGTCGCCGTTGGCCACCACCGGAATGCGCAGGGCGGCCTTGACGGCGGCGATGGTGTCGTATTCGGCGGCGCCTTTGTAGCCCTGCTCGCGCGTGCGGCCGTGCACGGTGACCATCTGCACGCCGGCGCTTTCGGCGGCGCGTGCGATCGCCAGCGCGTTCTTTTCGGCCTGGCACCAGCCGGTGCGCATCTTGAGCGTGACGGGGACATTGCGCGGCGCGCATGCGGCGACCACGGCCTCCACGATCTGCAGCGCCAGGGTTTCATCCTGCATCAATGCCGAGCCGGCCCATTTGTTGCAGACCTTCTTGGCGGGGCAGCCCATGTTGATATCGATGATCTGCGCGCCGCGGTCTATGTTGTAGGCCGCAGCCTCGGCCATCATCTGCGCGTCGGTGCCGGCGATCTGCACGGCGATGGGCGCGGCCTCGCCTTCATGGTTGGCGCGGCGCGAAGTCTTCAGGCTGTCCCACAGGTCCTTGCGCGAAGTCACCATCTCGCTGACAGCGTATCCCGCGCCCAGCTTTTTGCTGAGCTGGCGGAACGGCCGATCCGTCACGCCGGCCATGGGCGCGACAAACAGATTGTTTGCCAGAGCGTAGGGGCCGATGTTCATGGGAAGGGTGACTGGGGCTTGCTGAAAAAGGAGGCACGATTGTACCTGCCCAAAATTTCAGCAATTGAAATCCGCACACGGACTTGTAAGCATCTTGCTGACAAGTCCGGCGGCCCGTCCTGCCTATACTCGAATGCATATATGGAAGCCTGGATTCACCGCCTGATAGAACTTTTGGCCTTGCCCGAATACGGCCTGAGCACGGTGTTCGTGGTGTCTTTCATTTCGGCTACCTTGCTGCCGCTGGGGTCTGAGCCCGTGGTCTTCGGCCTGGTCAAACTCAACCCGGCGATGTTCTGGCCGGCCGTGCTGGTCGCCACCGCGGGCAACACGCTGGGCGGCGCGCTCGACTGGTGGATGGGCTACGGCGCCCACAAGGTAGTGGACAAGTACCAGCATTCTTCACACCACGGCCGTGCTGTGCGCTGGCTGGAAAAGCTGGGGCCCAAAGCCTGCCTGCTGGCCTGGCTGCCGGTGGTGGGCGACCCGCTGTGCGCGGTGGCGGGCTGGCTCAAGTTCCCGTTCTGGCCCTGCCTGGCCTACATGGCGGTCGGCAAATTCGCGCGTTATTTTTTGATGACGGGCAGCCTGATCTGGGCATTTCCCGGCGTCGTGACCGGCTAGAAAACCAGAAGGATCAGAAGCGTTCGTGCGGCAGCAGGTAACGCCACTGGCCGGGCTGCAACTGGCTCATCGCAACGCGGCCTATGCGCAACCGCTTCATGCCTTGCACCGTGAGGCCCACGCTCTCGCACATATAGGCGATCTGCCCCGGCACTTCGCCCTTAAGGGCAAAACGCAAACGCGTTTCGCTTTGCCAGCTGACCTTGGCCGGCGGCAGCAACACGCCCTTGAAGGTGAAGCCGTGGTCCACGCGGTTGAGCCGCTCCAGCCCGCCGGGCTTGATGTCGCCGCTGACGTCGACGACGACCTCATGCTCCATCACACGCGCATCTTCACGCAGCTTGCGCGTCACGCGCCAGTCCTGTGTCAGCACCACCAGGCCGCTGGCCGGCGTGGCCAGCGGCGTCACCAGTTCCACGGACGAGAAATGTTTTTTGAGCGGGCGTATGCCGGAGCTGTCGCCGGGTGAGCGCGTGGCGGCCGACAGCAAGGGGGCCAGGGAGGCCGCCCGACCGTCCGGTCCGGCCTCATAACCCGCGGGCTTGTGCAGCAGCAAAGTCACCGGCACCAGCGCCAGCAGGCTGGCATCCTTGTCGACGGTGATGGCCTGGTCGAGCACGCGGAACTGCGGCTCTTCAATCACCACGCCGTCGACGCTGACCCAGCCGCCCTCGATGTATTGCTCGGCCTCGCGGCGCGAGCAGGACAGCATTTCGGCCAGGCGCTTGGCGAGGCGAACGGGTTCTGTCATCGCGGCGGGCCGGCGTTAAGGAGCGATCAGCCCTGCGCCGCCACCACGCCGATTTCCACGTGGTACTTGGCAGCCGCCAGGCGCGGGCTCATGACCGTGGCACGCGCCGGCGTGGCGCCGGGCACCACCCAGGCTTCCCAGGCGCGGTTCATGTCGGCAAAGCTGTCCATATCGGTCAGCCAGATGGTGGCGCTCAGCAGGCGCGACTTGTCGCTGCCGGCGGCGGCCAGCAAACGGTCGATATTGGCCAGGATGCTGCGGGTCTCTTCGTACACGCCGGCGCCGGCGTCATCGTCGGCCACCTGGCCTGCCAGGTAAACGGTTTTGTTGTGGACGACGGCCTGGGACATGCGTGGGCCGGTTTCGATGCGCTGGATGGACATGGTGTTCYCTTTCAAAACGTGTGTGTGTTAACGGGGACGAGATCTCAAACAGTCGCAGCCCATGGTGCGCGGGCCTGACCCGGGAAGCCCGGGACGAGCCGGGGTGCGCCGTAACTCAGCTGCTGAACAGGAAGTTCATCACGTCGCCATCCTTGACGACGTATTCCTTGCCTTCGCTGCGCATCTTGCCGGCATCCTTGGCGCCCTGCTCACCCTTGTAGCTGATGTAGTCGGCGAAGGCGATGGTCTGGGCGCGGATGTAGCCTTTTTCGAAGTCGGTGTGGATCACGCCGGCCGCCTGCGGGCCGGTGTCGCCCACATGGATGGTCCAGGCGCGCACTTCCTTGACGCCCGCGGTGAAATAGGTCTGCAAGCCCAGCAGCTTGTAGGCCGCCAGGATCAGGCGGTTCAGCCCCGGGAGGAACATCTWCTTGTCTTCCTCTTCCATGTCGGCCATCTCGGCCTCCATCTTGGCGCAGATCGCGACCACCGGCGCCTTCTGGGCGTCGGCGTAGGCTTTCAGGCGGTCCAGCAGCGGGTTGTTGTCGAAGCCGTCTTCAGCCACGTTGGCCACGAACATGGCGGGCTTGGCGGTGATCAGGAAAAACTGCGTCAGCAGCGGCAGCTCTTCCTTGCTGAACTCCAGGGTGCGCACCGGCTTGCCCTCGTTGAGGGCGGCCTGGCATTTCTCGAGGATGACGACCAGCTTGGCCGATTCCTTGTCGCCCGAGCGCGCCGTCTTGGTCACGCGGTGCAGGGCTTTTTCGACGGCGGCCAGGTCGGCCAGGCAAAGTTCGGTCTGGATCACCTCGATGTCGGAGATCGGATCCACCTTGCCGGCGACGTGGATCACGTTGTCGTCTTCAAAACAACGCACCACGTTGATCGTGGCGTCGGTTTCGCGGATGTGGGCGAGGAATTTGTTGCCCAGGCCTTCGCCCGTGCTGGCGCCCGCCACCAGGCCGGCGATGTCCACAAACTCGACGATGGCCGGAACAATGCGTTCGGGCTTGACGATCTCCGCCAATTGGGCCAACCTCGGATCGGGCACTTCAACGATGCCGACATTCGGCTCAATCGTGCAAAAGGGGTAGTTCTCGGCCGCGATCCCCGCTTTGGTCAGCGCATTAAAAAGGGTGGATTTTCCGACGTTAGGCAAGCCTACAATGCCGCACTTCAAACTCATGAGAAACCTTCAAAAACAGGCTGAGAAGTGTATTCGATGCGCGCCCGGCCGGGGTTGGGAGACTTTGCGGCAGGTATTCGCCACCCTTTTGCTGGGCGGGTCTTTGCTGTTGCAGGCCGGGCCGGCGCAGACCCAGCCGGTCCTCGCGCTGAACGACGCCAATCCCGTCACGGACGCGCAGGCCGGCGCCCACAGCTGGATAGACACGGAAGGCCAGGCCGGCATTGAGCAGGTAGTGGCCGGCAAGGGCGGCCCGGCCTTCACGCCCGTTGCGGCCGACACCATTTATTCACTCGGTCCGCGCGCGGCGCTGTGGCTGCACTACCGAGTCGCCAAATCATCGGGCTCGCGCCAGGACTGGCTGCTGGCATTTCCCCTGCCCCTGCTGGACCTGGCGACGGTGTACCAGCGCACGGCCGCAGGCGCCTGGACCTCCCAGACCGCCGGGGACACCGTGGCGGTTTCCAGCTGGCCCGAACCCGGACGCTACGGGCAATTCGAACTCAAGCTGCCGGACAACGGCGTGCACGACGTCTATGTGCGCATACAGCACCAGACGGAAGTCAGCATTCCGGTGCGGATCAGCACCCGCAACTACCAGGCGCAGCGCCTGCAACTGGAATACCTGGCCATCGGCGTGGTGTTCGGCGCGCTGGTGCTGCTGATCATTGCCTGCGTCGTCCAGAGCTGGGTCTACCGCGACCGGGCCTACGGCTGGTATTCCGTGTACGCGGTCATCATGGCCCTCGTCGTGGCGGCGTGGACGGGTGTTGCGGGGCATTTTCTCTGGGGCGGTTTCAGCACCTGGAACAACATGGCCCAGGGCTTCCTGGCCATTCTGGGCGGCGGCTCGGCGCTGCTGGTGGTGCATCACCTCTGCGGTACCGGTTCACGCCACAAGTGGTTTGAGCGGCTCGCCTACCGGGCCGGCATGGCCGGGGTGCCGCTGGCGGTGGCTTATCTTTTTATGGAGCGCGGCCCGGGCGTGGCACTTCTCGGCGCTTACCTGGTTGTCGTTGTCGCGCTGGGAACCAGCCGGGCCTACATGACGTGGCGCCGCCAGGACGTCGTGGGTTTCTGGGTGCTGGCGGCTTTCTCTCCGCTGGGACTCGTCACGCTCCTCATCGTCACCAGCATCCTCGGCCTTTTTTCCATATCGTGGCTGTATCACTACGGCCTGATGGCGGCGCTGACCATTGAGGTGCCGCTGCTGCTGGTCGCGCTGAACACGCGTTCACACGAGCGCCACGCGGTGGAAGCGCGCGAGCAAGCCATGTCCAGCCAGGACGCCCTCACCGGCCTTCTCGCCGCGCACCTTTTCCACGACCGCTTCAAGCAGGTGGTGGGCCGGGCGCAACGCCACAAAGAGCCCGCCGCCGTGGTGTACATCGAACTGGTCAACTACCGCTATATCAAGAAAACCTGGGGCACGGCGGTGGCCGAGCAAAGCCTGCTGCGAAGCGTCATCAAGCTGCGCCGGCTGCTGCGCGATGTCAACACCGTGGGGCGTATCGATGAAGCGCGTTTTGGCCTGATTCTTGAGGGTGTTTCGTCACGCGCACCCGTCACGGACCTGTCGGCGCGCCTGATCGCGGCGGGGCTCATGCCGCTCAAGGGCCTCAAGCCGGAGGTGGTTTTGCAGTTCCATGTCGCGGGCGTGGTGCTGAGCGAGCGCCTTGGCAGCCACGAAGAAATTTCCACGGCCCTGGCCGACCTGCTGCACAGCATGGCCGCACGCACCCGCCGGCCCATCCGCTTTCTCGAGCCGGAGTCGACACACCCCATGCCCCTGGACACGGAATCAACGCTGGACGGCCTCTCCAGCGGCCCGCAGGCGCCACAGGCACTCCATGCGCCGGTGCAGGCGCACACCCCGCCGCCGCTGCGGGCGGTCAAAAGTCATTCAAACCGGTAGTTGGTGCCGACGGCCTGGCCCACCTTGAGCTGGTGGTCCACGCCGGCCAGCACGATGGCGTTCATGCCGAAGGTCAGCGCGCCGTTCACGCGCGGATCCTGCCGGTAGGTCTGCAGCATGTCATTCACCTCAGGGCTGCTGGTCGCGGTGGCCGGGTCGATGTTGGGGATCGGGCAACGCGGGCAGGGTTTGACCGGCTTGAGCTGCGCGGGGCCCTGCTCCGTGGTGATCTGCAGCAGGTCGACGCGGTCCTCGTCATGCGGCGCCAGGCCTTCGGCTCCCGGCGCGTCGCCCAGCACGAGGTTGGGGCGAAAACGCTCCATGCCCACCGGGGCCGCACCCGCGGCCGCCAGTTTTTCATTGAATTGCGCCAGCGAGGCTTCGCTGAGCACCAGCAGCGAATAACCGTCGCTGAACGTCCAGGGCGATGTGCAGGGCCAGCATGCCGGGGGCGCGCAGGATCATGTCGTGGTGCCTGAGCTGCGGCTTGATCAGCGCCATGCGCGGCAATTCGCGCTGCGTGAGGAAACAGCCCTTGTCGTCCACCACCATCCAGGCGCGGTCGAATTCCAGCCCCGTCTCGGTCAGCAGGGCCTCCTGCACCTGCACGCCGGCGCAGGATTTGACCGGATACACATACAGGCGCGAGATCACCGCGTTGAGGTCGAAAGAGCTGCCGGCCGTTTCGGCGGCTGCGGGGATGTCGTTCAATGCGTGGCTCACGTCGTCAAATCCTTGTGAATGCGGGAAAGCGCGGGAAAACATGGAAAAAGGGCCGGCCCGAAACGCCGATTTTGCACTGCCTTCTAGAATGAGGCATGTCCAAGACCTTTGATGTCTGTATTCGCGGCGACGGCGTGGTGGGCCGCACGCTGGCCCTGCTGCTGGCGCGCGAACGCCTGCGCGTGGCGCTGGTCACCCGCCCCGAAAAAGCCGCGGGCGCGCAAGCCGCCGATGTGCGCGCCTATGCGCTGAACAGCGCATCGCGCGGCGTGCTGGAGGCCCTGCGCGCCTGGCCTGAGCCGACCTTCGCCACACCCGTGCTCGAAATGCAGGTCTGGGGCGACGGCGGCGGCAAACTCGATTTCACCGCCCGCAGCGTGGGCCAGGAGGCGCTGGCCTGGATCGTCGACGTCCCCGCGCTGGAGCAGCAGCTGGCCCAGGCGGTGCGCTACCAGCCGCAAATTGAAACCGTGACCGAGCCGGCCAAGGCCGCGCTCCAGGTGATCTGCGAAGGCCGGGCAAGCGCCAGCCGCGACGAGCTAGGGCAACAGCGACCGGTCAATTGGACGGTCAAGCCTTATCCGCAGAAAGCCATTGCCGCCCGCCTGGAATTGGAAAATCCCCACGGCGGCGTGGCGCGCCAGTGGTTTGCGGGCGGCGACATCCTGGCCCTCCTGCCTTTATCCGGCGCCCAGGGGAACTTGGCGGCGCTGGTATGGTCAGTCTCTGTGGAACGCGCCGGCGCGCTGGAGAAACTGCCGCCTGAAGAGTTTTGCAAGGCCCTGCAAGCCGTGTGCGGCCAGGAAACCGGCGGCCTGCGGCTGGCCAGCGAGCGGGCGAGTTGGCCGCTGGCCTTGTCCGGCGCCGGCCATTGGGTGGGTCCGGGCTGGGCCCTGGCGGGCGATGCGGCGCACACGGTGCACCCGCTGGCGGGCCAGGGCCTGAACCTGGGCCTGGCCGATGCGGCCTGCCTGGCCGGTGTGCTGGCGCAGCGCGAGTACTGGCGCGGGCTGGGCGACGAAAAACTGCTGCGCCGCTACGAAAGGGCCCGCAAGGCCGACGTCGCGGCCATGGGCGCGGTGACCGACGGCTTGCACGGGCTGTTCGCGCAGACCGACGGGCGCTGGCAGGCTTTGCGCAATTGGGGTATGAAGGGCTTTGAACGCAGCGGTTTCCTGAAAAACTGGCTGACGCGGCAAGCCGCGGGTTTGTGAATAATTGAGTTTGTGAAATGGGCCGGCCGAAAAATGCCGAAACACCGGGAATAACCATGAGATTTCTGAAAGCTGTCACCGTCCTGGGCCTGCTGGCCTGCAGCCTGGGTTCCGCGTTCGCGCAGGAAGCCGCGATTCGCAAAAACCTGGCGGAAAGAATGCCCGCTTTCGCCAAGATCGATGAGGTCAGCAAGACGCCCATCAACGGCCTCTACGAAATCCGCGTCAACGAGAGCGATATTTTTTACACCGACGCCGAAGGCAACTTCCTGATCCAGGGCAACCTGATCGACGTGCGGGCCAAACGCAACCTCACCGAAGAGCGCGTGGAAAAACTCAGCGCCATCGACTTTTCCGCCCTGCCCGTCAAGGATGCCTTCACCGTCGTGCGCGGCAACGGCAAGCGCAAGCTGGCGGTGTTTGAGGACCCCAATTGCGGTTATTGCAAACGCTTCGAACGCGACCTGCAAAAAGTCAACGACGTCACGGTGTACATGTTTCTCTTCCCCATCCTGAGCGCGGACTCCACCGACAAAGCCAAAAACATCTGGTGTGCCAAGGACCAGGGCAAAGCCTGGCTTGACCTGATGGTGCGCGACCAGGCGGTCGCCAAGGGCAGCTGCGACACCTCGGTACTGGACCGCAACCTGGCCCTGGGCAAGAAACACAAGATCACCGGCACGCCCACGCTGTTTTTTGAAGACGGCACCCGCATCCCCGGCGCGATCAACGCGCAGCAGGTCGAACAGCAACTGGCCGCCGCCAAGCGCTAAAACGGCCGGGCCCGGACCTGGGGTATTCTGTGCGCAAGATGCCAGGCCCCACACGAAACACCCGCCCCCCTGTCCACTACCGCGTCGAAATCGGCGATCTTCACGCCCATCTCTTTCGCGTCACCCTCACCATCGCCCAGCCCGACGCGCTGCAGCGGGTTTCCCTGCCCGTCTGGATTCCCGGCAGCTACCTGGTGCGGGAATTCTCCAAAAACCTGCAAAAGCTCGAGGCCCGGCAGGCCGTGGGCATGCCGCTGTCCGTGGAGCAACTCGACAAATGCACCTGGCAGGTTCAATGCTCGCCGGCCAGGCCGCTGGTGCTGCGCTACGAGGTGTATGCCAACGACAACTCGGTGCGCACCGCCTGGCTTGATGCGCACCGGGGGTTTTTCAACGGCACCAGCCTGTGCTTGAAGGTGCAGGGCCGTGAAAAGGCGGAGCATGTGCTCGAGGTTCCCGCGCCCAAGGCTCTCAAAGGCTGGTCGCTGGCCACCGGCTTGGCGGCGCGCGAAACCAGCAAACAGGGCTTCGGCAGCTACGTGGCGGCCGACTACGACGAACTCGTCGATTGCCCGGTGGAAATGGGCACTTTCTGGAGCGGCAGCTTCACGGTGCGCGGCGTGCCGCATCGCGTGGTGGTGGCGGGCGCCGCGGCCGGCTTCGACGGCGACAGGCTGCTGGCCGATACGCACAAAATTTGCGAGGCCGAAATCCGCTTCTGGCACGGCGCCAGAAAACCACCCTTCCAGAATTACCTGTTCATGCTCAATGCCGTCGACGACGGTTACGGCGGGCTGGAGCACCGCAACTCCACTGCGCTGATTTGCAAGCGCCAGGACCTGCCGCGCGTGGGCGAGCCCCGCTGCACCGAGGGCTACACCACCCTGCGCGGGCTGATCAGCCACGAATATTTCCACACCTGGAATGTCAAACGCCTGCGCCCCGCGGAATTTGAAAGTTACGACTACTCCAGCGAGAACTACACCCGCATGCTGTGGTTTTTCGAGGGTTTCACCAGCTACTACGACGACCTCCTGCTGCGCCGCGCCGGGCTGCTGGACAACGCCGGCTACCTCAAGCTGCTCAACAAGACCATCAACCAGGTCATGCAAACCCCGGGGCGCCTGGTCCAGTCGGTGGCCGAGGCCAGCTTTGATGCCTGGGTGAAGTATTACCGCCAGGATGAAAACACGCCCAACGCCACCGTGAGCTACTACACCAAGGGTTCACTGGTGGCGCTGTGCTTTGACCTCACGCTGCGCACGGAAGCCAGGGAACACCGCCGCGCCAAAGCCGGCACGCTGGACGACGTGATGCGCGCCCTCTGGCTGCGCTGTAAGGCCGGCCCCATGCGCGAGGCCGATTTCGCGGAAGAGCTCGCGGCGGCCGGGCACAGGCCCTACGCGGCGGAACTCGCCCGCTGGGTGCATGGCCGGGACGAGCTGCCGCTCAAGGCGCTGCTGCAGCACCATGGTGTGGCGGTGCTGGAAGAGCCCGCGCAACTGGCCCACCGGCTGGGCCTGCGCGTGGGCGAAAGCCAGGGCAGCGTGCAGGTCAAAACCGTCTTGCGCGGCGGTGTCGCCGAGCGCGCCGGCTTCGCGGCCGGTGATGAATGGCTGGGACTGGAACCCGCCACGAAAGCCGCGGCACGGGGCACGGGCGGCGGCTGGCGCATGAGCCGGCTCGACGACCTGACGCACTACGCCGGTGACGCCAAAAAAGTCATCGCCCTGGTGTCGCGCGACAAACGACTGATGCGGCTGGAACTCGCCATGCCGCCCGCGCTGACCACCTGGCGCCTGGCGGTGCAGGATGCCGCGCTGATGGACCACTGGCTCGGCCCCCAGGCCTGACGGCTTATTCCCCCTTGAAAGCCGCCGGTCGTTTTTCCAGGAAGGCAGCCACTCCCTCAAAGTAGTCGTGCGTGCGGCCCAGGACTGACTGCATGTCGCGTTCGGCATCGAGCTGCTGGTGCAGCGTGCGGGTCACGCCCTCGCGCATCAGCTGCCGTGTCGCCACTAGGGCCTGCGTCGGCAGCGCGGCCAGCCGCTGCGCCAGGGCCATGGCGGCGGCCACCGGCTCGTCCGCCACGTCCCAGATCAGGCCCCATTCCTTTGCCTCCGCCGCGGGTAATTTGTCGCCCGTGAGTGCCAGGCCCATGGCGCGGGCCAGGCCCAGCTTTTGCACCAGCAGCCAGCTGCTGCCGGCATCGGGCACCAGGCCTATCTTGCTGAAGGCCTGGATAAAACTGGCGCCGGGCGCGGCCACCGCCATATCGCAGCTCATCGCCAGCGAGGCGCCTGCGCCCGCAGCCACGCCGTTGACGGCAGCCACCGTGGGCATGCGCAGCTGCAGCAAACGGCGCGCCGTGGGATTGAAGGCCTGGTCGATCAGCGGGCCCGGGTCGGCGCGCTCGACCAGGTCGGGGCCAGGCGAAAAATCAAATTCCGAGAGGTCGGCGCCGGCGCAGAATCCCCGGCCGGCGCCGGTGACCACCAGGGCCCGAACCTGCGCGTCTGCTTCTGCCCGGTCCAGCGCGGCCCACAGCTCGCGGTGCATCTGGCGGGTGAAACTGTTGAGCGCCTGCGGCCGGTTGAGCGTGATGAGGGCCACGCTGCCTTCCGTGGCGTACAAAACAGTGGCGTCGCCGGTGCCGGCGAGGGAAGCGGAATCGGTCATGGCGGGGGTGTCTCCTGCCTCGAATCTAGCACCTGCGGCGCTGCCGGGCGGAGCCGGCTCATGGCATCATTACCCCAGGCATTTCCCCAGCTTCTCCCGTATTTCCCGCCAAAGGACTTCTTCCATGAGCTACGAAACCATTGAAATCCGCACCGAAGGCCCGGACGGCCGCAAGGTGGGCATCGTCACGCTGAACCGGCCCAAGCAGCTCAACGCCCTGAACGACCAGCTGATGGACGAGCTGGGCCTGGCGCTCAAGGGCTTCGACGCCGATGACGGCATAGGCTGCATGATCCTGACCGGCAGCGAAAAAGCCTTCGCAGCCGGCGCCGACATAGGCGCGATGGCAAGCTATACATTTGCCGACGTCTACAACAAGGACTACATCAGCCGCAACTGGGAACAGATCCGCAGTGTGCGCAAACCGGTGATCGCTGCCGTCAGCGGCTTCGCCCTGGGCGGCGGTTGCGAACTGGCCATGATGTGCGATTTCATCATCGCCGCCGACAACGCGCGTTTCGGCCAGCCCGAGATCAAGCTGGGCATCATCCCCGGCGCCGGCGGCACGCAACGCCTGCCGCGCGCGGTAGGCAAGTCCAAGGCCATGGACATGGCCCTGACCGGCCGCATGATGGATGCCCAGGAGGCCGAGCGTTCGGGCCTGGTCAGCCGCGTAGTGCCGCTGGACAAGCTGATGGACGAAGCCCTGGGCGCCGCGCTGATGATCTGCGGTTTCGGCCAGCCCAGCGTCATGGCAGCCAAGGAAGCCGTGAACCGGGCGTTTGAAAGCGGGCTCAGCGACGGCGTGATGTTCGAGCGGCGCCTGTTCCATTCACTGTTTTCCACCGAAGACCAGAAAGAAGGCATGGACGCCTTCGTGAACAAACGAAAGCCAGTGTTCACTCACCGTTAAAAGTAGGCCAGAAAACCAAGCAGAAGCCGCGGAACCGGCTTTGCCGGGCCGCAGGCGGGCGGCCCCCTCGGGGGGCAGCGAACCACGCGTAGCGGGGAGCGTGGGGGTGATATATAATCTTGGGTTTCGGTCGTATAGCTCAGTTGGTTAGAGCGCAGCATTCATAATGCTGATGTCGGTGGTTCAAGTCCACCTACGACCACCAAGAATGCTTTCAAAGCCCCAGAGGGTCCCCTCCCCTGGGGCTTTGTTCTTTGTGTTCTGGGCCTTTGCGGGTTCTTTTTGGCGCGATCCGGCCATTCTTTGCTATCCTTTTGATATTCAACAGCCTCTGGACACATACCATGAACCGCTGCAACTTCCGTCTGACTCCCTTCCTCGCGGCACTGGCCGCCTCTGCCGGCGTGCTGGGCCTGCCCGCCCTGGCCCAGACCGACCAGAACAGCCAGGCCGTCCAGGCCACTTCATCCACCGAAGCAACCAAGCCCAACGTCAGGCAGTTCCCGGCCAAGGCCGTCCGGGGCGAAATGGTGGTGCTGGCGCCACCGGTGATTTCCATGGACGGCAAGCGGGAACGGCTCTCGGTCGGCGCGCGCATACGCGACGCCAACAACCAGTTCACGCTGTCCGCTCCGCTGCTGAACAAGCCCGTGCTGGTGAACTACGTGCGCGACAACACCGGCCTGGTGCATGAAGTCTGGATCCTCAGCGCGGAAGAGGCCAAGGAAAAGCGGCCGGGCGGCACCGCCACGCTGTTCAACTTCACCACCGACAGCGCCTCCAAGGCGCCTGTGGACAACGGCAAGACGCCGTACCACCAGTTGCCCGCCTACCAGCGCTGATTTGCCGCGCCGGGGCATCCCCGGCCCGCATCCGCATTTCGCCCTCCCGGCGGAGTCCGGCAAGCATCCATACAACAGCGACTCCAGTGGCCAATCGCTAATCGCTAACCGCCAGCAGATCATGAGTAAAAAAGTCTTTATCAAAACCTTTGGTTGCCAGATGAACGAGTACGACTCGGACAAGATGTCCGACGTGCTCCACGCGGCCGAGGGCTACGAGCCCACGCAGGACATGGAACAGGCCGACCT
>NZ_JBFUBY010000220.1:0-12358 GCF_056405515.1 Polaromonas sp. P1_G2 | reverse complement strand
CGGCGAACCAGCCGCCCTGGGGCAGCGACATTTCCAGGAAGTCCAGGTGCTGGCGCAGTTGCGGCTCGATAAAGGTCTTCTTGACCTTGCCGGCAATCCCGCGGGCGATCGGCTTCACAAAAAACGGCATGGGCGAGTTCTCGATCTTGTCGAACACCAGCTTGAGCAAGAGCGGCGGCATGGCCGAGCCTTCGGCGTAGTGCAGCCAGTAGGTGTAGCGCAGGTGCTCGGGCGTGCCGGCCGCGGGGGCCAGCCGGCCGGCGCCGTAGCGTCCCACCAGGTAGTCGATGATGGCACCCGATTCGGCCAGCGTGAGATCGCCGTCGGTGATCACGGGCGACTTGCCCAGCGGGTGCACGGCGCGCAGCGAGGGCGGGGCCAGCATGGTCTTGGGGTCGCGCTGGTAGCGCTGGATCTCATAGGGCAGGCTCAGCTCTTCCATGAGCCAGAGAATGCGCTGCGAGCGGGAGTTGTTGAGGTGGTGCAGGGTGATCATGGGGATTCCGGAAAAGGGTGGGTGCCATGGTAGGCCATCCCCGGCGGCCTTGAAGCCGCCGCGGCGCGCACCGCGGCCGGCGATTTTTGCACCCGGCAGGGGCGAGCGGGCACCACAAACAGGCATTTTGTACACAATCCTGTCGCTGATCGCATACAAAACCTGGCACAAGCCTTGCACTCAAGGCTGGCATGAACGCCCTTGCCAGCCCCACGCCCGCCGCCATTGAAGCCGTCGCGCTGACCAAACGGTACGCGCCGCAGGACCGGCCTGCGGTGGACGCCATCAACCTGCGCATCGGCAGCGGCAGCTACTGTTGCCTGCTGGGGCCGTCGGGCTGCGGCAAGAGCACGACGCTGCGCATGATGGCGGGCCATGAGTCCGTCACCAGCGGGGACATCCTGCTGGACAACCGCAACATCACCAACCTGCCGGCCGCCGGCCGCGGCACGGCCATGATGTTCCAGAGCTTCGCGCTGTTCCCGCACCTGTCGGCGCTGGACAACGTGGCCTTCAGCCTCAAGATGAAAGGCGTGGACAAGGCGGCGCGGCGGCAACAGGCCGGGGCCCTGCTGGAACGGGTGGCCATGGGCCACCTGGCCGAACGCAAGCCGGCCGAGCTTTCCGGCGGGCAGCAACAGCGCGTGGCGCTGGCGCGCGCGCTGATCACGCAGCCGCGCGTGCTGCTGCTGGACGAGCCGCTGTCGGCGCTGGACCCGTTTTTGCGTATCCAGATGCGCGCCGAGCTGCGCCGCTGGCAGAAGGAGCTGGGCCTGACCTTCATCCACGTCACGCATTCGCAGGAAGAGGCGATGGCGCTGGCCGACACCATGGTGGTGATGAACCACGGGCTGATCGAGCAGGTGGGCTCGCCGCACGAGATCTACAACCGCCCCGCGAGCGAATTCGTCGCGCGTTTCATGGGCGGCCACAACGTGCTGGACACGCCGGCGGGCCGCATAGGCGTGCGCACCGACCACATGCAGATCACCCCAGCCGGCCAGGCGGCCCCCGACGCGGCGCACAACCGGCGCGCGGTGGTCACCGATGTCGAGTACCAGGGCACCTATGTGCTGCTGGGCCTGCAGAACCCCGGCGTATCGCTGAGCGCCAGCAGCACGGCGGAGCTGTCGGTGATGGTGCCGGAAGCGGCATTCGCGGCCCGGCCCTATGCGCCCGGCGACAGCGTGCAGCTGTCATGGGCGCCCGAGGCGGCGCACACGCTGCAGGCCGCGGCGCCTGCCTGACCATTTTTGTTTTTCTGTTTTCAACCGTCCCTTCGCAAGAAGTTTCCACCCCCAGCACAGGAGTTTTCACCATGTCCGACGCTCTTCCTGATCAACAAGCTCCCCAAGACATCGCCGCTGACACACCGGCAGGCGGCGTGGCCCGCCGTTCCCTGCTCAAGGGCACGGCCGGCATCCTGGCCACGGGCATGTTCCCGGCCGTGCATGCGCAGGAAAAAATCGTGCTGCGCTACCTGGGCACCGCGGTGAACCAGGACAAGGCGATTGCCGAGAAGTTCAAGGCCGACACCGGCATCACCATCCAGTACGTGGCCGTCACCACCGACGACGTGACCAAGCGCGCGGTGACCGCGCCCAACAGCTTTGACCTGATAGACACCGAGTACTTCTCGCTCAAGAAGATCGTGCCCACCGGCAACCTCAAGGGCATAGACACCAAGAAGATCAAGAACGCCGACAAGATCACCTCGCTGTTCACCACCGGCACGGTGGCCGGCAAGGCTGTGGGCGACCAGGGCACGGCGCCCAAGAAGGTGATTTACCTCGAAGGCGAAAAGAGCAAGGTCTTCGCCAAGAGCCCGACGCAGTTCATGTCGCTGATTCCCACGGTGTACAACGCCGACACGCTGGGCATACGCCCCGACCTGATCAAGCGCCCCATCAGCTCCTGGGCCGAGTTGCTGAACCCCGAGTTCAAGGGCAAGGCCGCGATCCTGAACATCCCGTCCATCGGCATCATGGACGCGGCCATGGTGGTGGAGGCGAAAGGCATCTACAAATACCCGGACAAGGGCAACATGACGAAAAAGGAGATCGACCTGACGATCGCCACGCTGATCGAGGCCAAGAAGGCCGGCCAGTTCCGCGCGCTGTGGAAGGACTTCAACGAGTCGGTCAACCTGATGGCGTCGGGCGAGGTGGTGATCCAGTCGATGTGGAGCCCCGCCGTGACGGCCGTGCGCACCAAGGGCATCGCCTGCAACTTCCAGCCGCTGAAAGAGGGCTACCGCGCCTGGGCCGCCGGCTTCGGCCTGCCCGCCACGCTCTCGGGCAAGAAGCTGGACGGCGCCTATGAATTCATCAACTGGTTTCTCGACGGCTGGGCCGGCGCCTACCTGAACCGCCAGGGCTATTACAGCGCCGTGCTGGAAACCGCCAAGGCCAAGATGGAAGCCTATGAGTGGRCCTACTGGATGGAAGGCAAACCGGCGTCGCAAGACATCAAGAGCCCCACCGGCGACGTGCTGGCCAAGGCCGGCGCGGTGCGCGACGGCGGCAGCTACGAAGCGCGCATGGGCGGGATTGCCTGCTGGAATGCGGTGATGGACGAAAACAATTACATGGTCCAAAAGTGGAATGAATTTGTAGCAGCCTAGAAGTAGGCACACCCCCGTTGACGCTCACTTCGTGTAGCGTCCTCCCCCCTTGCAGGGGGCGCCCGCTGCGGCCCGGCAAAGCCGGTTCCGCGCGGACGCTGGGCTGATTCGGCTCGCTTCGCTTGCCCTTGGTTTTGTCGTCGTTCAACTGGATTTCTATGAGTGCTCCTGCTGTCGCTGCACATTCCGCCCCGGCCAAGGCGCCCGGGCGTGCGCTGGCCGCCTGGTGGCAGGCCATGCCGCTGACAGCGGTGTTTGTGCTGTTCTTCCTGGTCCCGCTGGCGCTGGTGCTGGCGGTGAGTTTCTGGGACTTCAATGAATACGAGTTGCTGCCGGGCTTCACGCTGAAGAACTACTTCGCCATCTTCGATGGCTGCGGCAACACCGCCGAGCTGTGCGTGACCTTCAAGACCTATTTGTCGACCTTCAAGTTCAGCTTCCTGGTGTGGCTGATCACGCTGGTGACGGGTTTCATGGCGTCCTACTTCCTGGCGTTTCACGTGCGATCGCAAGGGGTGCAGACGCTGCTCTTCGTGCTGTGCACCATCCCGTTCTGGACATCCAACGTGATCCGCATGATTTCGTGGGTGCCGCTGCTGGGCCGCAACGGCCTGGTCAACCAGAGCCTGGTGGGCATGGGCGTGGTGAACCAGCCGGTGGAGTGGCTGCTATTCTCGGACTTTTCGGTGGTGCTGGCCTTTGTGCACCTCTACACGATGTTCATGATCGTGCCCATCTTCAACTCGATGATGCGCATAGACCGCAGCCTGATCGAGGCGGCCAACGACAGCGGCGCCTCGGCCTGGCAGACGCTGTGGAACGTCATCGTGCCGCTGTCGCGCACCGGCATCATCATCGGCTCCATCTTCGTCATCACCATCGTGATGGGCGACTTCGTGACCATAGGCGTCATGGGCGGCCAGCAGATCGCCTCCATCGGCAAGGTCATCCAGGTGCAGACCTCCTACCTGCAGTTTCCGCTGGCGGCGGCCAATGCGGTGATCCTGCTGGCGCTGGTGCTGATGATCATCTGGGCCTTGACGCGGCTGGTCGACATCCGGAAAGAACTATGACCCCCACGCTTGTCACTTCGTGTACTACGCTGCCCCCCCGAGGGGGCTGGCCTTGCTTGGGGCGGCCCGGCGCTGCGGCCCCTCCTGCGGAGGTTCTAAGCTATGTCCGATAAACGCTCTGCCGGTTTCTGGTTCCTCGCCGCATTTTTTGCGCTCTTTGTACTGTTCCTGTACGGCCCGATGTTCGTCATCGTGCTGCTGAGCTTCCAGGGCCCGGAAGGCGGGCTGACCTTTCCGCTGCGCGGTGTCTCGCTGCACTGGTTCCACAAGCTGGCCGAGGGCCTGGGCGTGGTGGACATAGGCGCGGCGCTGAAACGTTCGCTAGGCCTGGGCCTGGCGGTGACGGCGTTCACGGTCGTGCTGTCGGTGCTGGCCGGCCTGGCTTTCCGCAAAAAGCTCGCGGGCGGCAACACCCTGTTTTTTGTGGTGGTGTCCAGCCTGATCATGCCGTCCATCATCGTGTCGCTGGGCATAGGCCTGGAGTTCCGGCTGCTGGACAACGGCATCAAGAAAGCGCTGGAGCTGCTGGGCATGTCCGGCGCGCTGGAAGATTACGGCACGGCGCTGGGCCTCTTTACCTCGGCGCTGGGCGCGCACCTGACCTGGACGCTGCCCTTCGGCCTGCTGATCATGTTCGCCGTCTTCAACCGCTTCAACCCGGCTTACGAGGAAGCCGCGCGCGACCTGGGCGCCACGCCGTGGCAGGGCTTTCGCCACGTGGTGCTGCCGCTGGTCGCTCCCTCGGTCGTGGGCATAGGCATGTTCGGCTTTACCCTGAGCTGGGACGAAATCGCCCGCACCTCGCAGGCCATCGGCGACGTCAACACGCTGCCGCTGGAACTGCAGGGCCTGACGACCACCGTCACCACGCCGTCCATCTACGCGCTGGGCACCGTCACCACCGTGGTGTCGCTGGGGGTGATGGCCCTGGCCATGGGCCTGGCATGGTGGCTCGGCAGGCGGCAGAAAAAAGGACATCGATGAGCCCCGCGAATACGGCAGCTTCCGCAACGCCCCTGACCGACAGCGAGATGTATGAGCGCGTGGTCTCGGCCATCCTCGACCACCGCCTGCCGCCGGGCACCAAACTGGGGGAAGACAAGCTGGCCGGTGCCTTCGGCGTGTCGCGCACGCGCATACGTCCGGTGCTGGTGCGCCTGGCCAATGAGCGGCCGACATGCGCCAGCTCAAGCGCTGCATCGACGACGAGGAAGCCGCGCGGCTGGCCGGCGACATGCACCGCGCGATCCGGCTGTCGGGCGACTTCCACCTGCAGATCGCCGAGCGCGCCGGCCACCAGACGCTGGGCCGCATCCTGCGCGAACTGACCTCGCGCACCTCGCTGATCCTGATGACCTACAGCACAGGCCACAAGGACAGCCGTGACGAGGCTGCCGCCTGCGGCTGCCGCGAACACCGCGTCCTGCTGGACGCCATCCGCCTGCGCGACCCGCGGGAAGCGACGCGCCACATGCGCGAGCACCTGACCCGCCTGGAGTCGCAGCTGCAGTTCACGCCGCCGGCGGGTGAGGCGCCGGATCTGTCGGCGCTGTTCTCCTGATGTGGCCTATGAAGAATTCTGGGAGTGCAACCCGTAGAGGTATTCCACCAGCGGGGGCCGCGGGTCCGGCTTTGCCGGCCCCAGGCGCCGCCCCCTCGAGGGGGGAACAGGCTACACGCAGTGAGCCTGGACGGGGGTGAGTTCTTTCATGCGTAGGCTTTTGGTCATCAATCCGAACACTTCAGCGTCGGTCAGCGCATTGCTGCAAACCCATGTGCAGGCCGCCGCCGGGCTGCACGTGCAGGTCAGCACCGTCACCGCGCGTTTCGGCGCGCCCTACATTTCGGACGAAGCCAGTTACGCGGTGGCCGCGCATGCCACGCTGGACACCTGGGCGGCTGCCCTGGCCGGCGCGAAGGAAGCGCCCGACGCGGTGCTGATAGGCTGCTTTGGCGACCCCGGACTGCTGGCGCTGCGCGAAAGCAGCCCGGTCCCCGTCACCGGCCTGGCCGAGGCGGCCTTCATCGAGGCGGCGCGCCATGGCCGCTTTGCCATCGTTACCGGGGGCGAGCGCTGGGGCCCCATGCTGCAGCGGCTGGCCCAGGCGCTGGGCCATGCGCCTTCGCTGGCCGGCATCCACACCGTGGCGCCGACCGGCGCACAGCTCGCCGCCGACCCGGCCGCCGCGCGCACCCTGCTGGCCCAGGCCTGCCGCGATGCGGTGCGCCAGCTGGGCGCGCAGGCGGTGATCCTGGGTGGGGCGGGCCTGGCGGGCATGGCCGCGGCCCTGCAGCCCGGGGTCGGCGTGCCGCTCATCGACAGCGTGCTGGCCGGCGCCCATTGGGCCCTGCGCAGCCATGCGCCGCCGCCGCAGCGCGGCACGCCGGGCTTCGACGTGCCCTGGGAAAACCTCTCGCCGGAACTGAGCGCTTTGGGTCTGTAGATCCCGGCCGAACGGGCAGGAGGCAGGGATATGTGAGCGCGCACTGCAGCTGGCAGTCATAAAGCCTAAAATGTCCCTGTGACCCCGCAAAACATCCTGAATGCCGACCTGCATTGCCACTCTGTGGTCTCGGACGGCACGCTGACGCCGGAGGCGCTGGCCGAACGGGCCAAGGCCAACGGGGTGGAACTCTGGGCCCTGACCGACCACGACGAAATCGGCGGCCAGCAGCGCGCCGCGGCGGCCGCCAAGGCCCAGGGCATGCACTACCTGACGGGCACTGAGGTCTCCGTCACCTTCGCCGGGCAGACCGTGCACATCGTGGGCCTGGGTTTTGACGCCGAAAATCCCGACATCGTGCAAGGCCTGCGCAACACGCGCGGCGGGCGCGAACAGCGCGCGATGGAGATGTCGGACTCGCTGGCCAAGGCCGGCATCAAGGGTGCTTACGAGGGCGCGCTGAAGTTTGTCGGCAACCCCGAGCTGATCTCGCRCACGCATTTCGCGCGTTTCCTGGTCGAAAGCGGCGTGTGCCGCGAAACCAACGAAGTCTTCCGCAAATACCTGACCGAAGGCAAACCCGGCTACGTGCCGCACCGCTGGGCGACGCTGCGCGACGCCGTGACCTGGATCACCCAGGCCCAGGGCGTCGCGGTGATCGCCCACCCGGGCCGCTACAAGTTCACCCCCAACGAGGAATACGCCTTGTTCACCGAGTTCAAGTCCCACGGCGGGCGCGGCGTGGAGGTTGTCACGGGCAGCCACACACCCCAGGAATACCTCAAGTACGCCGAGACGGCCAAGGAATTCGGCCTGGCCGCCTCGCGCGGCAGCGACTTCCACAGCCCCGACGAGAGCCACACCGACCTGGGCACCCTGCCCTTCCTGCCGGGTGAACTCACGCCGGTCTGGGAACTGCTGGCGGACCGCATCCAGTGATGGCCGGTCCCGCCAAAAATACCTCCCACGCCCCGACCGGCATCGCGCTCCTGGTGGGCGCGGTCGGCTGTTTCGCGGTGCTGGACACCACCACCAAGGTCATTTCCAACAGCGTGCCGCTGCTGATGGCGCTGTGGTTCCGTTATGCCTTCCAGGCCGTGGCCACCACCCTGGCGGTGCTGCCGTCGCGCGGCCTTTCGGTGCTGCGCACGGCGCACCCGAAATACCAGCTGCTGCGCGGCCTGCTGCTGCTGTTCACCAGCCTTTTTGCGTTCTACAGCCTGCGGCACATGCCGGTGGGCGAGTTCACCGCCATCGTGATGATCACGCCGCTGGTCATCACCCTGCTGGCCTCGCTGACGCTGGGCGAGCGCGTGTCCTGGCTGCGCTGGACGCTGGTGGTGGGCGGCTTCGCGGGGACAATCATCATCATCCGGCCCGACGGCGACGACTTCAACTGGGCGATGCTGCTGCCGATAGGTTTGGTGATCTGCAACGCCTGGTTCCAGATCCTGACCAGCCGGCTGGCGCGCACCGAAGACCCTTTCACCATGCACTTCTACACCGGCTGGGTGGGTACGCTGGCCGCCTCGCTGGCCCTGCCCTTTGTCTGGGCCTCGCTGGACTCCTGGACGCTGTGGGCCAGCCTGGCGCTGATGGGCCTGATGGGCACGGTCGGCCATTTCATGATGATCCTGGCCTACGGCCGCGCGCCGGTGTCCACGCTCACGCCTTTTCTTTATGCGCAGATCGGCTTTGCCATGCTGGGCGGCTGGATCGCGTTTTCGCATGTGCCGGACCGCTGGTCCATGGTGGGTATGGGGATGGTCGCCGTCTGCGGCGCGGTAGGCGCCTGGCTCGCGGTGCGCCAGGGCCGCGTGCCGATAGAGCCCGTCGAGTCTTGAATCCAGCGCTTTGAAAACCATCTGACGCTATGGCCCAGTTTTTTGAAGTTCACCCCGAGAACCCGCACACCCGGCTGCTCAAGCAGGCGGTGGCATTGCTGGAGCGCGGCGGCATCGCGGCCGTGCCGACCGATTCAAGCTATGCCCTGGTCTGCCACCTCGACGACAAGGCCGCGGCCGACAGCCTGCGCCGCATACGCGGGGTGGACGACAAGCATCACCTGACGTTGCTGTGCCGCGACTTGAGCGAGCTGGCCAATTACGCGCGTGTCGACAACAAACAGTTCCGCCTGCTGAAAGCCGCCACGCCCGGGCCCTACACCTTCATCCTCGAAGCCAGTAAGGAAGTGCCGCGCCGCGTGAGCCACCCTTCGCGCAAGACCATAGGCCTGCGGGTGCCCGAACACAAGGTGCTGCAGGCGCTGCTCGAGCTGCACGGCGCGCCGCTGCTGGCCACCACGCTGATCCCGCGCGGCGGCGGCGAGCCGCTCAACGACGCGCACGAGATACGCGAATTGCTGGAGCACGAACTGGCCGCCGTGATAGACGCCGGCGCCTGCCACCAGGAAGCCACCACGGTGATAGACCTGACGCCCATGGGTGAGGGCGGCGATCCCGTGGTGGTGCGGCAGGGGCGAGGTGACTTAGCGGCGCTGGGCCTTTAACCCACGAGCTCCCTTCCAAGCAGGGGCCGCGGAACCCGCTTTGCCGGGCCGCAGGCGCAGCGCCCCCTCGGGGGGCAGAGAGCTACGCGCAGCGAGCGAACGTGGGGGCACACAGTCCAGTGAGACAATCCCGGGATGGATATCGCCAACCTGATTCAAACCGTCGCCATCTATGCGCTGCCGGTGCTGTTCGCCATCACGGTGCACGAAGCCGCGCACGGCTATGTGGCCCGTCACTTTGGTGACAACACAGCCTGGATGATGGGCCGCGTGACGCTCAACCCCATCAAGCACATAGACCCGGTCGGCACCATCCTGATGCCGCTGCTGCTGTACTTCGCAACTTCGGGGACTTTCCTGTTTGGGTATGCCAAGCCGGTGCCGGTGCAGTTCGGCAACCTGCGCAAGCCCAAGCGCGACATGATCTGGGTGGCGCTGGCCGGCCCCGCCGCCAACTTCATCCAGGTGATCATGTGGGCCGTGGTGTACGCATTGCTCGTCGGGGCCGGTATCTCCGAGCCTTTCTTCCTCGTGATGTGCCAGGCCGGCGTGCTCGTCAACCTCGTGATGTGGGCCTTCAACCTGTTTCCGTTTCCGCCGCTTGACGGCGGGCGCATCCTGATGGGCCTGGTGCCATGGAAGCAGGCGCAGTTTCTCGCGCACCTCGAGCCATGGGGCTTTTTCATCGTCATGGGGCTTGTCCTCCTCGGCGTCGTCAGCGCCTACTGGCTCTGGCCACTGGTCGTGCTCGGCTACGGCCTGCTGGACCTGCTCAATCTCACCATCTCCCTGCCCCCAAGACTGCTATGAGTTCACCGTCCCCCACCCGCTTCCTGACCGGCATCACCACCACCGGCACGCCCCACCTGGGCAATTTTGTCGGCTCCATCCGGCCCTCGGTGCAGGCCAGCTTCCGCGCCGACGTGCGCAGCTTTTATTTCCTGGCCGACTACCACGCGCTGATCAAGTGCGACGAGCCTGCCCGCATCCAGCAGTCCACACTCGAGATCGCCGCCAGCTGGCTGGCCGCCGGGCTGGACCCGGAGCGCGTGACCTTCTACCGCCAGTCCGACATCCCCGAGATTCCCGAGCTGACCTGGCTGCTCACCTGCGTCACCGGTAAGGGCGTGCTGAACCGTGCCCATGCCTACAAGGCCTCGGTCGACAAGAACGAGGCGGCCGGCAACGACCCGGACGCCGACGTCACCGCCGGGCTCTTCATGTACCCGGTGCTGATGGGCGCGGACATCCTGCTGTTCAAGACGCACAAGGTGCCGGTCGGGCGCGACCAGATCCAGCACATCGAGATGGCGCGCGACATGGCCCAGCGCTACAACCACCTCTACGGCGAGCACCTGGTGCTGCCCGAGGCGGTGATCGAGGAATCGGTCGCCCTGCTGCCCGGCCTGGACGGGCGCAAGATGAGCAAGAGCTACGACAACACGATTCCGCTGTTCACGCCGCGCGAGCAGATGCGCAAGCTGATCGCCGGCATCGTCACCGACTCGCGCGCGCCCGGCGAACCCAAGGACGTTGAGGGCTCGGCGCTGTTCCAGATCTACCAGGCCTTCGCCGGCGCCGAGGAAACCGAAGCGTTACGCAAGGCTTACGCCGAAGGCATCGCCTGGGGCGACGCCAAGCAGCTGCTGTTCGAGCGCATAGACCGCGAAGTCGCGCCCATGCGCGAGCGCTACCACGCCCTGATGGCCGACCCCGGCAAGATTGAAGCCATCCTGCAGGCCGGCGCGCAAAAGGCCCGCGCCGAGGCCACGCCCTTCATGGCCGAGCTGCGGCGCGCCGTGGGCCTGCGCAAGCTGGACACCCGCCCGGCCACGCCGGCCGGGGCCAAGGCGGCAAAAACAGCGAAGAGCGCCGTGCCGGCCTTCAAGCAGTACCGCGAAAAGGACGGCCTGTTTTATTTCAAGCTGCAGGACGCCGAGGCCCGGGTGCTGCTGCAAAGCCGCGGCTTTGAAGCGCCGCGGGACGCCGCGCAGATGATTGCCGCGTTGCAGCAAGACGGCCAGGCGGCCTTGGCGGGGCTGCTGGCGCAGGGGCAGGTCCAGGTTTTGCCGGGCGTCAGCGACACCGACGTGGCGGCGGCCTTGCGGTTTTTTGCGGAGGCGGCGGCTTCCTAGGAACAGTCCACGGCCTGGGCCTTGTTGTTTTTTTGGATCAGCGTTCTGAAAAAATACCGCAATTGCCCGTTTATTTATGCCCCAAAGTTGACACACAGCAGTTATGCTCGATGGCTAATAGGACCAATACTTTAGACCTGATTAATGAGTATTTTTGTAATAGATGACCACCCGCTCATGCGCGAAGCGGTTGTTATGTTGATCCGCCGCCTGAGCAGCAAGGCCACCGTGACCGAGCTGGACCGGCTCGCTGCCGTCATGCCCGCCGTGCAGGAACAGGGCATTCCCGAACTGATCTGCCTGGATCTGCGCCTGCCCGACACCAACGGTGTTTCCGGCGTGCGCGAACTCAAGCAGCAATTCCCCGGCGTGCCCCTGGTGGTACTGTCGGCCGCGCCGGCCCAGGACTACGAGGATCTCTCGATCGAGGCGGGCGCGGATGCCTACATCCAGAAGTCGGCAGGCGCCACCGAGATCTCCAACGTGCTGCGCGTCTTCCTCAGCGAAGACCTGGACCCGGAACCCTCCACTCCGACCGAAAAGCTCTCCAAGCGGCAAAAACAGCTGCTGGTGATGCTGGACAAGGGCATGAGCAACCGCGACATCGCTGAAGAACTGCAGATCAGTGAGCACACGGTCAAGGTTCATTTGTGGCGCCTCTTCAGGCGCCTCAACGTCAAGAGCCGGTCGCAGGCTAGCCACCTGGCTCGCACACAGGGCTTGCTCTAATCAGTCTCCGGGCCGCCTGCGGCCTGGCGCTCATGCCTCTTGCTGAGGTCTGCTGGCCGGGGGTAGCCCGGCAGCTACTCACTTTTCTTTTGCTTCGCCAAAAGAAAAGTAAGCAAAAGAAAAGGCGACCCTGGTTGCTGCGTCCCTCCGCTTCGCTACGGGCAACCTGCGGTGCTCGGTTCAGGCGGGGTCTCGCTAAACTCGCCTTCGGCTCAAACAACGCGATCCCTGATCCGCCTGAACCTCCGCTCCTCGGCGCATCGACAAGGGGGGGGAGCGGGGAATAGAAATCCAAATACTGAATACCTGAAGACACAAGGACTCGCCTTGGCGAGTCCTTGTTCTTGTT
>NZ_JBFUBY010000219.1:0-6994 GCF_056405515.1 Polaromonas sp. P1_G2 | reverse complement strand
CGCCTTCGCTGGTCAGGATGCGCGGCTTGAGGAACAAGGACGCTGGAAACGATGCGCGCACCTCCAGGACCGCTGCATATTCGGTGCCCTTGTTCTGCCAGCTCAGTTCCGAGTTGCCGTAATAGTTTTTGCCGTCTTTTGCGCCTATGGCTTTGTATTCCAGGCGGACAGAGCCTGGCAGGCGGACCACGCCGATTTTGGTGGTTTCCGGCTGGGCCGTGGCCGCCGCCGGCGCCTCGGCGGGGCCGGCCGGCGCCGCTTCGGGCGCGCTTGCGGCGGAGGCCTCGGCCCTGGCGGCTGCCTCCGCGAGCAGGTCTGCGGGGGTCGGCTCATCGGGCACGTAGTTGGCCGGCCGCGGTTTGCGCGCCGGGACTACCGCAGGCTCGCTGAGCTCCGGCGTGGGTTTTTTCGGGGCGGGCTTTGGCTCCGGTGCGGGCTCGGGCAATGCAGCCGGCGGCGGCTCGGCTGGCTTTGGTGGAGGGATGCTGCGCGTCACAAAGGCCGCGGTGGCCTCTGAGGATGGCGGGCGCTCGGGGCCGAAGCGCACCGGCAGGGAAGTGAGCAGTAGCGTGTGCACGACCAGCACCACCACCGCCAGCAGGGCCAGCGCACGCCGGGACGGGGCGGCGTAGGAAGAAGGGGTGGCCAGGGTGCTCATGCCGCTTCGAATCCCAGGTCGCGGGAAAGTTGCCGTGCGGCCGCCACCAGGGGCCGGGCCACCGCGCCGTCCCAGGCGGCATCGAAGGTGGCCAGCGAGCCCAGCGCCACCATGCCCAGGGCCAGGTGGCCGTCGGCATCGAAGACCGGCGCGCAAAAGCCGGCCACGCCGGGCAGCAGCGTGTTAACCGCGCGCGCCATGCCGCGGCGGCGCACTTCCTCGAGCATATCGGCGACGCCGGCCATGGTTGTGGGCACATCCTGGCGCGCCAGTTTCTGGTTGCGGGCCAGCTCTTCCCTGACCAGCAAGGCGAGCCGGCCCTGCGGCCTGGCAGTGGCAACCAGGCGCGGCGATATAAACGCGGTGAAACACAGGCCGGTGGCCGACGACAGCAGCGGCATCACGTCACCGAGGCGCAGGTTGACGGTGACGGCCCGCGGCGATTCTTCCCAGTGCACCAGGGTAGGCCCCTGGTTGCCCCAGACGGCCAGGGCCAGGGTCTGGCCGGTCTGTGCCATCAGCGGCTGCAGGCGTTGCCGGGCCAGTTTTACGCTGTCCAGCCTTGAAAGGGAAGCAAGCCCTAACTTGAGCGCCGCCGGGCCGAGGTCGTAAAGGGTGGTGGCCGGGTCCTGGACCACCAGGGCCAATCGCTGGAAGCTCACGAGGTAGCGGTGGGCCTTGGCTGCGCTCATGCCGGCGGCGGCCGCCAGGTCGCGCAGCATCAGCGGGCCGGGCGAGGTGGACAGCACCTCCAGCAGTGCAAAACCGACCTCGACCGACTGGATGCCCGCGCGTTGCGGCGCCGGGCTGCTGCGTTGGGAGGCGGTGGCGCCGGGGCTGGCTTTCATGGGGGGTGACTAGAATTTCGGGTTTGCCGTGAGGCTGTGGATGCATGGATCGTAACGCGGGGGCCGGGGGCCGCCGCCGGCCACGGCACAATCAGGCCTTCGGCGAAAACCGGCAGCCACCCACCAGGATATCGATGAAACTTGCCACTTACAAAGACTCTTCACGCGACGGCCAGCTCGTGGTGGTGTCGCGCGATCTCTCCACGGCCCATTATGCGACCGGCATTGCCGGCAAGCTGCAGCAGGTGCTGGACGACTGGAACTTCATGTCGCCGCAGCTGCAGGACTTGTATGAAACCCTGAACCAGGGCAAGGCACGCCACGCCTTCCCCTTCGAGGCCTCGCGCTGCATGGCGCCCTTGCCGCGCGCCTACCAATGGGCCGACGGCTCGGCTTTCATCAACCATGTGGAACTGGTGCGCAAAGCCCGCAACGCCGAGGTGCCGGAAAGCTTTTACACGGACCCGCTGATGTACCAGGGCGGCAGCGACGATTTCATAGGCGCCTGCGACGACGTGGTCGTGGCCAGCGAGGATTTCGGCATYGAYTTCGARGCCGARGTCGCCGTGATCACSGGCGACGTGCGCATGGGCGCCACGCCGGCCCAGGCGCTTGAAGGCGTGCGCCTGCTGATGCTGGCCAACGACGTCTCCCTGCGCAACCTGATTCCCGACGAACTGGCCAAAGGCTTCGGCTTCTTCCAGAGCAAGCCGGCCACGGCCTTCAGCCCGGTGGCGGTGACGCCGGACGAGGTGGGCGAGGCCTGGGACAAGGGCCGCCTGCACATGACGCTGCAAAGCACCTGGAACGGCCGCAAGGTCGGCATGTGCGAGGCCGGCCCCGAAATGACCTTCCATTTCGGCCAGTTGATCGCCCACATCTGCAAGACCCGCAATGTGCGTGCCGGCAGCATCGTGGGTTCGGGCACCGTCAGCAACAAGGACTGGAGCCACGGCTACAGCTGCATCGCCGAAAAACGCGCGATTGAAACCATCGAAGACGGCAAGCCCAAAACCGAGTTCATGAAGTTCGGCGACACCATCCGCATTGAAGCAAAAGGCAAGGACGGCCTCTCGGTGTTCGGAGCCATTGACCAGAAGGTCGTCTCTGCCGTCTGAATCGTCCCCTGTGAGGGTTATTTCGCGTAGGCTTTTCGCGAACCGTCTTCGAACACGGCGTCGTCCCGCAGCAGCTTGCCTTCATCGTCCCAGCTTTTCTCGCGCGTGATACGGCCGCGCTCGTCGTAGCTTGACTCAGCCACCAGCTTGCCGGCCTCGTTGAAGCGCTGGTGCGTGCCCAGCGGCAACTGCCGGTAGCGGTTGGAGGCGCTGAAGCGGCCGGTCGAAGCGGTTTTGCCGCTGTCGAAAAACTCGGTGGTCTGCAGCCAGGCCGTGTCGCCTTCGCCGCCGTATTCGGTCTTGCTGCGCGGCTGGCCGTTGAGGTAATAGCTCTGGTCGCTGACGGGTTTGCCGGCCGACCAGCGCCTGTCGCGGGTCAACGCACCGCTGTCGGCAAACTTCTGCTCGCGTTCCCTGAAGGAGTTCTTGCCGTCCAGTTGCCACTGGATTTCGCGCCGCTTGACACCGGCGTTGTTGTAATGGCGTTCGGTGCGCGTGCTGCCCGTGATATCTTCCTGGTAATCCGGTTTTCCGTCTTCGCCCAGCGTTTCATGGCGGATGCGTTTTCCGCCCTGGTAGCTGCTGCGCCCTTTGAGAACGCCTTTGCCGCTGAACAGCTCAAGCTGCGAGGCGCGGCCCGAAAAACCGCACCAGTAGGCATCGTCGGCCGGCGGCGCCAGCAGGGGCTTGTCGCCGCAGCGCAGGGCTTGCAACTGGCCGCTTTCGTTGAACTCGGCGTAGGCCTGCTCGATGCTGCCGCCCTCGCGCGGCCCGTRAAACACGATGCGCTGCAGCTGCCCGTTGGCGTGAAAGCTGCGCGCCAGGCCCATCTGGCTGCCGTTGTCGTAGGTGCTGTCCCGCAGCACCTGCCCGCCGGGCGCGAAGTCGCGCGAACGGCCGTGCTGGTTGCCGCGCTCGTTCACGCTGTACTCGCGCTGCAGCTTGCCGTCTTTGTAATAGCGCACCAGGCCCATGAACTTGCCGCCTTGCAGCTCCTGCTCGCGCGCCAGCTGTCCGGAGTCGCGCTCCTTGCAGCGCATGATGCCGGTCTTGCCGGCGGTGGTGCCGCCGTGGTTGGGGTTGACGCTTTCGCCGTTGACTTCGCAGTCCTGCACCGCATACGCCCAAGCCGGCGCAAGGAGGCAGGCGCACAACAGGGCCAGGCGAGGCACGGCGCTCACGCGGCGGCCCCGGTCTGGGTGATGAAGAGCCGTATGCCGCGCAGGAACATCTCGACCGAAATCGCCACGAGGATCAGGCCCATGAGCCGTTCAAACGCCATCATGACGCGGTCGCCGGCCACGCGCTGGATGCGCTCGGACAGCACCAGCACCACGGCGCACACGGCCATGGTGACGCAGAGCGCGGCAATCCATTCGAGCCGGCGCGCCGGCGCCTGCGACACCAGCAGCATCACGGTGGCCAGCGCCGAGGGGCCGGCCAGCGCGGGAATGGCCAGGGGCACGATCAGCGGCTCGCCCTGCAGGGGCGCGGCTTCGGGCTGGTCCGAGGGGAAGATCATGCGCAGCGCGATCAGGAACATGACGACGGCGCCGGCGATCTGCAGCGACAGGTCGCTGAGGTTCATCAGGCGCAGAAAGCCGTCGCCGACGAACATGAAGGCCAGCAGCAGCAAAAAGGCGATCAGCACCTCGCGCAGGATGACGCGCATGCGACGCTCGGGCGCCACGCCTTTGAGGGCGTTGACAAAAATCGGGATGTTGCCGAAAGGGTCGGTGATCAGCAGCAACAGCACCGTGGCGGAGGCAAAGGTATAGGCCATGCCCCAAGCTTATCAGGCCGCTCTTGCCGGCACGGGCCGTCGCCGCGTGGCGCGGCCGCACGCCGGAAACAAAAAGCGGTTGACGTCCCGGCCCAGCGTTGCACAATGAAGATGCGAGCCGGGCCGCCCCGCCGCGCGCCCTTAGCCGCAACCATGCATAACATGCCAGGAGACATTCATGAGTGACGCAGACAATCCTTCTTTCCCCGGTTTCGGCAAGCTGGTGCCCGGCTTCGATTTTCTGCAAAACCTGGCCAAGCAGGCGGCCGGCAGCGCCACGCAGAACATCCCGCAACTGCCCAACCTCGGAAGTTGGGTGGCGCCCACGCTCAACGTCGAGGAACTCGACAAACGCATCGAGGAACTCAAGGCCGTGCAGTTCTGGCTGGACCAGAACGCCACCGCGCTCAAGGCCACCATCCAGGCGCTGGAAGTGCAGAAGATGACGCTGGCCACCCTCAAGGGCATGAACTTCAACATGGGCGACGTGGCCAATGCCTTCAAGCTCAAGGTCGCCGACAGCGTGGCCGGCGGTGTGCAGCGTGTGGCCGACAAGGCCAGGACGTTTTCGGGGCTGGAAGTGCCGCCCACGAGCTTTGGGACGGGCAAGCCTGCCGCCAAGGCCAAGGCGCCTGCCGCGGGCAAGGCCGCCGCCGCGCCGGCCGGTGTGGTCGACCCGATGCAGTGGTGGGGCGCGCTGACCCAGCAGTTCCAGGCGATCGCCACCGATGCGATGAAGGATGCGGCCAAAAAGACCGCGATGGACACGACCAAGAGCCTGGCCACGGGCCTGGCCAAGGACGCCATGAAAACCGCCACCGGCATGGCCACGGGCATGGCCCGCAACATGGCCGAAACGGCGGGCAAGACCGTGGCGGGCAGCGCGCGCGCGGCCATGAACACGGCGCTGCGCAGCAGCCAGGGCTGGCCCACGCCGGCCGCCGGCAAAACCGCCGCCAAGCCCGCCGCCAAAACCAAACCCAAAGCCCCGGCGCGCAAGGCCGCGCGAAAAACCTCGCGCTGACGTTTCCCCGCCTCCGATCAAGCTCCCATCGACTTTTTCACCGGAACCCCATGAAGCTTTTTCCCTACGGCCACGCCACCCATCCGCAATGGCAGATGGCTGCCGGCCTGGTGCTCGCGCAGCTGCGTGCCTACCTGGCGCTGCCCGGATATGCGAAATTCCCCACGCTGGCGCTGCTCTACATCACCGACCACTACGCGCCCCATGCGCAGGACATCCTCGACCACCTGAGCGCCGAGCTGCCCGATGTCACCGACTGGAGCGGCACCGTGGGTGTGGGCATCGCCTCCAACAATGTCGAATACTTCGATGAGCCGGCCCTCACGGTAATGCTCTGCGAATTGCCGCATGACCAGTACCGGGTGTTTTCCGGCGTTTCGCCGCTGCCGCCGGCCAGCAGCGGCCGTTTCAAGGCGCATACCGCGCTGGTGCATGCCGACGCCGGCACGCCCGACGTGGCCGAGCTGATCGCCGAGATGGCCGAGCGCACCGACAGCGGTTATGTGTTCGGCGGCCTGGCCTCCAGCCGCTCCGGCACCTTGCAGTTCGCGCTCAGCGGGCACGGCAACGTCAAGGGGCAGGGGGCGGCAGGCGGGGTGTTCAGCGGCGGCCTGAGCGGCGTGGCTTTCGGCCGGGGCGCGGCGCTGATGTCGCGCATCACCCAGGGCTGCCGGCCGGTGTCGGCGGACCATGAAATCACTGCCTGTGAATCCAATGTGGTGACCGAACTGGACGGCAAGCCGGCCCTGGACGTCATGCTGGCGGACCTTGACGTCTCGCTGGACCAGCCGCGCGAGGCACTGGCCAAGGTGCGCACCACACTGGTCGGCCTGAGCCGGCCGGCCGACATTCCCGATGACGGCCCGGCCCATGCCGCCGGCCGGCGCGCGGGCCAGTTCGGCGCCGAGGTGCGGGTGCGCCACCTGATAGGGCTGGACCCGGCGCGCCGCGGCATCGCGATCGCCGAGGTGCCGGCCGTGGGCATGAAGCTGGCTTTCTGCGAACGCAATATGGAAGCCGCGCGCGCCGACCTGGTCCGCGTCTGCGCCGAAATCCGCGAAGAGCTGGAGCCCGAGGAAGTCACGCTGGAAGTCGCCAGCGCCTTGAGCGCATCGGAGGCCGAATCGGCGCCGCATGCGGCGCGGCGCATCGCCGGCGCGGTTTACGTGAGTTGTTCAGGCCGCGGTGGCCCGCATTTCGGCGCGCCCAGCGCCGAGATGCAGATCGTGCGGCGCGCGCTGGGCGACGTACCCCTGGTGGGGTTTTTTGCCGGCGGCGAAATCGCGCGCCACCACCTTTACGGCTATACCGGTGTGCTCACGGTGTTTACAGCACCGGCCTAAAGAACCTGGGCTTCGAGCAATTCGACAGGGTCGCCGTAGCGCGCCGCCATTGCCACCACAGCCGGGTCACGCAGCGCGCACAAAAAGCCGTCCTTGATCAGTGTCTGTCCGCCGGCGGTGACTGTGGCGTCCAGCGTGATCAGATCCATGTGCACCGGCGGCTCTTCCCAGTCGGGCATCACGCGGCGTATGTAGTCGCTGGGCTGGGCCAGGTCTATGC
>NZ_JBFUBY010000218.1:0-7065 GCF_056405515.1 Polaromonas sp. P1_G2 | reverse complement strand
ATCAGGGATCGCGCTTGTCTGAGCCGAAGGCGAGTTTGCGCGAGACCCCGCCGTAGTCGAGCACCGCAGGTTGCCCGAAGCGAAGCGTAGGGACCCAGACTGCGGGTCGCCTTTCTTTTGCTTACTTTTCTTTGGCGAAGCAAAGAAAAGTGAGTTGCTGCCGGCAACCCCGGCCAGCAAACCCATGCAGAGGGCGCGCCGCCGGAAGCAGAAACCAACCTCAAACCAGGAACAAAGCCGGATCAACCATGCAACGGTTCAGCATAACGCCCCAATGCAAATGAGGCCCGGTCACCCGACCAGTCGCCCCCACAGCCCCCAGCCGCTCGCCAGTCTTGAGCAGATCCCCAACCTTCACATCAACCGCACTCAGATGGCAAACCATACTCAAAAGTCCACCCCCATGATCCAGCCAAACCGTGTTGCCATTGAAAAAATAGTCCCCGGTATCAATCACCCGCGCCGGCAGCGGCGACACAACAGGTGTGCCGGTGGCGGCTGCGATGTCCATGCCGCTGTGCGGGTTGCGTGGCTGGCCGTTGAAGATGCGGCGCAGGCCGAAGGAACTTGATCGCCTTCCCGGCACCGGCACGCGCATGCGCAAGGAGCCCTGCGGCAAGGGTTCGCTGAAAATCGCCATCACGCCTTCCTGGTGCGCGCGCTCGCGTTCGTAGCGCGCCAGGTCTTCGGGCGACAGGTCCACCGTGCGGGGCTCGACCTTGAGTTGCTGCTCGCTGTAGTGCTTGGGCGCTATCGTGTAGGCGATGTCGCGCCGGCTGCCGTCCGCGGCCTGCACCGTGATGCTGGCCTCGCCGGGCAGGGCCGACAGCGCAATGCCTACCAGCGCCGTCCATTCCCTCGCATCGCCCAGCACCAGCAGGGGGACCTCGCCGGCATGGGCGGCCGGCCGCTGCGCCGCCGCGCCCAGCGGCAGCAGCGCCACGCCGCCGGGCACCTGCGAGGCGCGCGGCCAGATGGCGGAGGAGGGCGTTTCGGCCAGGCCCGAGGCCGGCAAGGCCAGCCAGCCTGTGGCGGCGAGCAGCGCCGAGCGGCGGGTCAGGGATAAAGGGATGGGGGCGCGTGAAAGAAGGGAATGCATGGCGCCATTATTGCGGCGTCATGGTGATTTTTCCTTCGTTCACATAGTMGTCGAACTGGATGCGCGGAATGGCCGTCACGGCGCGCACGCCGTCGCCGGCGTCCCAGCTCAGCGTGGCGCTGTCGGGCTCCAGCGCGACTTCAATGCGCACGCGCGGGATTTCAATCGGCGTACCGTCACCCGGTGTGTAAGTCACGTCACCGGTAATCATGGCGAACTGGGGCATGGCTGTCTCCTGCAGGGTTAGGCGAAGGGCGATGGGCGGTAAACGCCGGACACCCCTATTTGACACGCAGCGCGGGCCAAACCGTGTAGGCGAACACCACTTTGAAGAGTGCTTGGCGCAGTCGCCGATGAGGCATTTAGCATGCAATTTTCGCCATGTGGTGAGGGCATGGCATCTGCTTGCATTTGACGGAACGGTGTTGAAAACGGTTTCAAATTAATGCAATCAAATGGTTGCATTACGGTATTTGCCCGTGCACAATTCATGCAACAAGGAGATTGCATATGACTTCATCCACTTCATCCACGGACCGTATTGAACGCAGCACTTTGATCAATGCCCCTGTTTCACAGGTATGGCGCGCACTGACCAATGCCGAGGAGTTCGGCAACTGGTTCGGCGCGGCGCTCAAGGGAAAAAAGTTCGTCGCCGGCCAGCAGGTGCAAGGCCAGATCACCATTGAGGGCTATCGGCACGTGATGTTCGACGCCTTGATTGAGCGCATAGAGCCGGAAAAACTGTTTTCTTACCGCTGGCACCCCTATGCGGTAGACCCGGCCGTCGACTATTCAAAAGAGCCCACAACCCTGGTGGAGTTCACGCTCAAAGGCACGGGCGAGGGCACGCTGCTGACCGTGGTCGAATCAGGCTTTGACAAGATACCGGCGGCCCGCCGCGCAGATGCGATCCGCATGAACACCGGCGGCTGGGAAGGCCAGCTGGTTAATATCCAGAAATATGTCACCACCCAGTAAGCCTGCCCGGACCCGCGAAACCCCGCCCCAGCCCGGCCCCGCAGGCGTCTTCGCCGCCCTGGGCGACGAAACCCGCTTGCGCCTGGTGGCCGTGCTCTGCGTGGGCGGGGCCGTGTCGATAGCCCAATTAACGTCCACCACCGACATCACCCGCCAGGCCGTGACCAAACACCTGCACGTACTGGCCGATGCGGGCCTGGTGCACCACGTCAAGGTCGGGCGCGAGCGCTTGTGGCAGTTTGATCCGCAGCAACTCGACGAAGCCCGCCGCTCGCTGGACCTGATCGCCCAGCAGTGGGACCAGGCGCTGGGCCGCCTGAAAGCGTCGCTGGAGGCCTAGGCCATCCACAGGAGAAACAACAATGGCCGCACACAAGATTTTCTCGATGGCATTCGCCAAGGTCTATCCGATGCTGGTTCACAAAGCCGAACGCAAAGGCCGCAGCAAGGAAGAAGTCGACCAGATCATTTGCTGGCTGACGGGTTATGACCAAAAGGGACTGGATCGGCAAATAAAGCAGCAAAACGACTTCGAAACTTTCTTCGCCCAGGCTCCGGCCATGCACCCGAATGCCTCGCTGATTAAAGGCGTGGTCTGCGGTGTCCGCGTCGAAGAGGTCGAAGACCCGCTGATGCAAAAAATACGCTACCTGGACAAGCTCATTGATGAGCTTGCAAAAGGCAAGGCGATGGAAAAAATCCTGCGGGCCTAAGCCCGGCCCCACACCAGCAACAGATTGTTCGCCGGCATCGCATGCCGCGCTTTCAGGCGCAGGCCGGCCCGCATCGCTTCCTGCTCGACGTCTTCCCTGCGGCGGATTCCCCAGGCCGGGTCTTGCGCGCGCAGGCTTTGGTCAAACGACAGGTTGCCTTCCGAAGTCGGCACGTCGTCTTCCAGGTAAGGCCCATAGCTCACCAGCACACCGCTGGCCGCGAGGTGGCGCACGCTGCCTTGCATCAGCGCGGCACAGGTCGCCCAGGGTGAGATGTGCAGCATATTGGCGCAGTAGACCAGGTCAAACCTGGCATCGTCAGGCAGCCATTTGGACGCCATGACGTCGAGCACAAGGGGAGTGCGCACATTGGACAATCCTTGCTCGGCCACCCAGGCCGAGATCGAGCCCAGTGCGGCCGGTATCGCATCGGTGGGTTGCCAGGTCCATTGCGGCAGGCCCGCCGCAAACCAGGCGACGTGCTGGCCTGTGCCGGAGGCGATTTCGAGTGCGCTGCCTTGCCCCGGCAAGACCTTGCGCAGGACGTCGAAGATGGCTTGCTTGTTGCGGTCTGCTGCGGGGCTGAAGTTCGGGCTTGGCATGGGTGTGATTAAACCGCACACCCCTGCCGATCTCAACTGGTTTCAACTAATCACAACTGACTCTCAGCTGGCGTCAGCTGAAATAGCCACCGTCCCGCATGTCCGCCAGCAAGTCCGCTTCCCGTGGCTGCCATCCCAGAGAAGCGCGGGTGAGGGCGCTCGAACTCGGGTTGTCGATAGCCACAAAGCGTGCCAGCCAGTCGAAATGGCCTTGCGCTTCATCGGCCGCGATGCCGCGCGCAGGCACACCCAGCCCCGCGCCTATGGCCTCGGCAATCGCGCGCAGCGTGAGGCCCTCTTCGGCCACGGCATGCAAGCGCGCACCGGGCAAAGCGCTCTCCAGCGCCAGCCTGAAGAGGCGGGCCGCGTCCAGCCGGTGCACCGCCGGCCAGCGGTTCATGCCCTCGCCGATGTAGGCAGACACACCCTTGCTGCGCGCAATGCGCACCAGCATGGGCACAAAACCATAGTCGCCCGCGCCGTGCACCGAGGGCGGCAGCCGCACCACGCTGGCGCGCACCCCCCGGCCGGCCGAGGCCAGCACCATGGCCTCCGCTTTCGCACGCGGGTTGGGCGAGGCTTCAGGCACGGGTATGTCCTCCGTCGCCGGGTGGGCGTGCGCCGCCAGCACGGTGACCGATGTTGCCACCAGCGGTTTACCCGAGCCTTCAAGCGCGCCCAGCATGGCCGTGACGGCCTGGCGGTCTGTCTCGGCGGCAGCGGCATGTGCCGAAAAGTCATGAATGAAAGCGGTGTGGATCACACCGTCGCAGGCCCTGGCAGCGGCGGCCAGGCCGGCGGTGTCGGCCAGTTCACCGCGATGGGCCTGCACACTGAGCCGCGCCAGTGCATCGGCCGCCGCATCGCTGCGCGCCAGGCCCAGCACCACGTGGCCCGCGGAAAGCAGCTCCTGCACAATGGCTGAGCCGATGAAGCCTGTGGCTCCGGTCAAGAAAACACGCATACTGAACTCCTGAAAATCAATGAGCCCGCATCTTGCGTCGCCACCTCCATTCGCAAAAGCCGTGAGCGTATACAGGTATGAGCACTAACACCCTGACGACCCTTACAACACAGCCTTTACAAGCGGTGCCTCTCACGCTGGGCGCTTTCCTGCGCGATCGCCGCGCGCGCCTGCCGCCCGCGGCGGGCGCCGACAGCCGCCGCCGCACACCCGGCCTGCGGCGTGAAGAAGTCGCCACGCGCGCCCATGTGAGCGTCACCTGGTACACTTGGCTGGAGCAGGGCCGCGGCGGCCCGCCGTCTGACGAGGTGCTCGAGCGGCTGGCCGGCGCGCTGGCGCTGGACCGGGCCGACCGCGAGTTCATGTTTTTGCTGGCCCAGCAGCGGCCGCCGCCGCTCAAGCCGACAGCATCAGCTGCCGTCCCGCCCGCCCTGCAGCGCGTGCTCGACGGCATGCCCACCAGCCCCGCTGTCGTGAAGACGTTGGCCTGGGACATCGTGGCCTGGAATGCCGCAGCGGCAGCGGTGCTGAGCGACTACGCCGCGCAGCCGCCCGGCGGGCGCAACCTGCTCAGGCGCCTGTTCACCGACCCGGTTATGCGCGGCATGCCCGACTGGGAGGCCCAAGCGCGCTTTGCCATGGCCGCCTTTCGCGTCGATGCGGCGCGGGCCGGTGACAGCCCCGAAGCGGCCGCGTTGGCCGAAGAGCTGCAGGCCGGCAGCAAGGACTTTCGCCGGCTGTGGGCCGACAACGAAACCAGCAGCCACTACGTCGGCGTCAAAAAAATCGAGCGCCCGCCAGCCGGGCCCATCACGCTCGAATACCAGTCCTTCCCGGTCGACAGTGCGGCCGGGCTCAGCATGATTGTGTTCACGCCCGTGACGGAGGCGGATGCGGACGGGGTGGCCTTGTTGATGGCGAACAAGGCCGGGCGCTTGAAAAAAGAAAAGCGCTGAAAGCCGGTGAAGCGCCAGCCGGCTTTCGCCGGCTCTTCAATCACACGCGCGTTTCAGGCCGTTTCGGTTTCAGCGGCGCGGGCTTTTTGCTGCGCCCGCATGATCTGGTGGCGCTGCCAGTAGCTCCCCAGCACCGCCTTGAAGTGATCTTCCTGCTTGCCCAGGCCCTTGAGCTTGATCGTGCTGGTGCGCGCGCCCAGCATGCCCTTGTCGAAGTGCGTGACGGTGAGCGTGTTGCCAAAACTGCTGTTGTTGAATGTCATGCCCTTGACCTCGTCCCATGACAGCGGCACGCCGTCGTCTGCCGTGGCATGCAGGCCTTCATAGCTGATGTCAATGCGCTTGTCCTTGCCAAGGTCAAACGATACCGGCGGAAAGTAGCGCAGCACGACGGCGCGCTCTTCTTCGGTGGCCGGCTCATAGCGGTAGGCCAGGCTTTGCTCATGCGCGGCGGCAAAACGCTGCTCGTAGTCTGTCCACAGCCGCTGCTCGATGGCGGCGGCGGTCGATATTTCATCGGCCCAGGTGGCTTGGGGCACRGTGGTCACGATGGCGCCGTAGCTGTCTTCCGCCACCTTGTGGTTCACATTGCGCATGCGTTCCACCAGCGGCGGGTGCGTGTCGTAAGGGTGCGGCACGGCGGCGGTTTTCATGGCCGTCACAAACTCGTCCGAGCTGGCATAAGGGTGCAGGCCTTCAGCCACAAAGCCGGCAATGCCCAGCGCCCCGGTGTGTTGCTGCTCTTGCTCAAACAGCTTGCGTTCCACCGTGTTGCGGTAGCTGGAATACGCCGAGATCTTGATCAGCGATTGCACGATGGACTGCGGCGCCGTCAGCTTCGCGGCCACACGGTCGGCGGTGTACTCGCGCTCGCGGCTGTCGCGTGCCAGCGCAAACTCAAACACCATGCGGTACAGGCGCAGCAGGTAGTGGGCCACGATGGTCAACCCGCCGCTGCGCATTTGCCAGGTGTAGAGGTCAAACTGGTTGAGCTTGGGGCCCAGCGCCGCGCTGCTGCGCGTGTCGCCGCCGCCCAGGTGGGCCAGCTCGTGCGCCAGCACAGCATCGGCCTCGGTGGTGTCCAGCACCCGCAGCAGCGGAATGCTCACAAACAGCGTGCGGCCCGTCAGGGTCTGCCCGGCCACCGTGCAGGGTGCCTCGGTCACAAAAAAGTTGTTGTCGATACCCGCAATGATCTGGTCCGGCGGGGATGTCTTGACGCGGCCCGCGAGTTGGCGAATGCGGTCCCACAGGCGCGGGGCGTCGGCCTCAAGCAGCAGCTCGCCTTCAATGGTGCTGCCCGACGGCAATTTTTTGAACAGCGTGTAGATGGCATAAAAAACCGCCAGGGCCGCCATGATGCCGGCCAGGCCGACCAGCTTGATGTAGTAGCTGTGCCAGAAATAAGCCGTGAGCCAGAATGAAAGCCACACCAGCATGGCGCTTTGCAAGGTGACCTCCACCGCACTTGAAACCGTCATGAGCCGCCAGCCCGCCACAAAGCTTGCATAGCGCAGGCCGCGGTTGACAAAGGCCAGCGCGCCCAGCACGCCGGCCGCCACCAGCAGCGCGGCTCCGAGGATCAAGGTCCAGAAGGCGGCACGCTCGGCCCAGTGAAACCACCAGTGCATGGAATACGCGCTGCACACCTTGTCGTGAAAGACCTGGTTCTCCGGTCCGGTGGCGGCGCAGGCCATCGACAGCCTGTGCGTGTCGTAAAACGCAATCTCGTCCGCCTTCTGCGCCGGCG
>NZ_JBFUBY010000217.1:0-7076 GCF_056405515.1 Polaromonas sp. P1_G2 | reverse complement strand
GCTTTGGGCCGGTTCAGCGTGATCAGCCCGGCATTACCGCGCCGCTCAAGCAGGACCTCAGCCCTGGTTTCCGTATTCGTATTCATATCGCTCATGCCCGCTGCCTCCATCCAACCAGTTCATTGACCACCAGCGCGCCTATCACCAGGGCGCCGCCTGTCAGCACACTCGCGCCGGGCACCTCGCCCGCGCCGAACCAGGCCAGCAAGATCCCGAAAATCACTTCCAGCAGCGCCAGCAAGGCGACTTCCGGCGCCTTGAGCACGCCGGCGCACATCACCGACAACACACAAGGAATGGCCAGCTGCACCAGGCCCAGCAATGCCAGCAAGCCGATGTCATGCGCCGTGGCGGAGAAAGGCAGCGACAGCGGCAAGGTGGCCAGCGTCGAGATCACCGCACCCAGCAGCACCGCGGGCACCAGGTCGACATTCTTGCCGTGGGCGCGGCTGTGCTGCACCACCGTCCAGTTGCTGGCGCTGGCCAGCGGCACCATCAGGGCCACCAGGGTGCCGCCGATGTGGCTGGAAAGGTCCATCTGTCCGCCGTACATCCAGGCAATGCCGGCGCCGGCCATGGCAATGGCCAGCCAGGTCCGCGCGGGAATGCTGTGGCCGATGAAGGCGCGGGCCAGCAAGGCCGTGAGGAAGGGGCTGAGCGCCATGGTCACCAGCACATTGGCCACGGTGGTCATCGTGAGCGCGACCATGAAGGCCGTGAACATCACGCTCCAGCAGACGCCCGACAGCCAGAAGGCCGAGCCGCCGTTGCGTATCTTGGTGAACACCGCCCTGCCCTGGAAAAACGGCAGGATGACCAGCAGCGACACCACCGTGAAAAAGCTGCGCCAGAAGGTGACTTCAAAGCTGCGGGCTGACTCCAGGTGGCGTGTCACAACGCCGGCGATCGACCACATCATGGTCACGAGGATCATCAGGAAAACGGCGCGGGAATGCGTGAGTTTCATGGGATGGGCAATCAATTCAGGCTGTTGTGCAGACATAAAAGCAAAGGCCGCTGAAGCTTGCGCGCAGCGGCCTTTGACAATCTCCTGCCGCATCATGCGGCCGGAGTGGCCTTATCTCAAGAACGGCCAGCGCGTTTACGGTCGCTTTCTTTCAGGTGGCGCTTGCGCAGGCGGATGGACTTGGGCGTGATTTCGACCAGTTCGTCGTCCTCGATGAATTCCACGCCGTATTCCAGCGTGCATTCAATCGGCGGCGTGATCTTGATCGCGTCTTCCTTGCCGCTAACGCGGAAGTTGGTCAGCTGCTTGGTGCGCGTGGCGTTGACCACCAGGTCGTTGTCGCGGCTGTGGATACCGACGATCATGCCTTCGTACACCGGGTCGTTGGCGCGCACGAACATGCGGCCGCGGTCGTCCAGCTTGCCCAGGGCGTAGGTGAAAATTTCACCGTCGTCCATGGAGATCAGCACGCCGTTCTTGCGGCCGCCGATCTCGCCCTTGTGCGCTTCGTAGCTGTCGAAGATGTTGGAGATCAGGCCGGAACCGCGCGTCAGGTTCAGGAATTCGTTGGTGAAGCCGATCAGGCCGCGCGCCGGGATGCGGTACTCGAGGCGCACACGGCCGCGGCCGTCCGGCTCCATGTTCACCAGCTCGCCCTTGCGCTCGCCCAGTGCCTGCATCACACCGCCCTGGTGCTGGTCTTCGATGTCCGCGGTGACCAGCTCGATAGGTTCGTGCTTTTCACCGTTGACCTCCTTGAACACCACGCGCGGCTTGGAGACGGCCAGTTCATAGCCTTCGCGGCGCATGTTTTCCAGCAGGATGGTCAGGTGCAGTTCGCCGCGGCCCATGACTTCAAAAATACCTTCTTCGTCGGTTTCCTTGACGCGCAGGGCGACGTTGTGCTGCAGCTCTTTCTGCAGGCGGTCCCAGATCTGGCGGCTGGTGACGAACTTGCCTTCACGGCCGGCCAGCGGGCTGGTGTTGACGCAGAAGTTCATGGTCAGCGTCGGCTCGTCCACTTTGAGCATGGGCAGCGGTGCCGGGTTGGTCGGGTCGGTGATGGTCACGCCGATGCCGATGTCGGTAATGCCGTTGATCAGCACGATCTCGCCGGGGCCGGCTTCGGTGGCCTGCACGCGCTCCAGGCCCTGGAAAGTCAGGACCTGGTTGACGCGGCCTTTGACGGCCTTGCCGTCCGGGCCTTCCATGACCACGACGTCCATCATGGGCTTGATGGTGCCCTGGCTGATGCGGCCCACGCCGATGCGGCCCACGAAGGTCGAGAAGTCAAGCGCGGAGATCTGCAGTTGCAGCGGTGCCGCCGGGTCGCCGTTCTGGGACGGGACGTGCTTGAGGATGGTATTGAACAGGGCCGACATGTCGGGACCCCACTGTTCGTTGGGAGGACCTTCCTCGAGCGAAGACCAGCCGTTGATGCCGGAGGCATAGACCACCGGGAAGTCGAGCTGTTCGTCGGTCGCGCCCAGTTTGTCGAACAGGTCGAAGGCGGCGTTGACCACCTTGTCGGGATTGGCGCCCGGCTTGTCGACCTTGTTGAYCRCCACGATGGGCTTCAAGCCCAGGGCCAGCGCTTTCTTGGTCACGAAGCGCGTCTGGGGCATGGGGCCTTCCTGCGCGTCGATCAGCAGCACCACGCCGTCGACCATGGACAGCGCGCGCTCCACTTCACCGCCGAAGTCGGCGTGGCCCGGGGTGTCGACGATGTTGATGTGCGTGCCTTCCCAGGTCACGGCGCAGTTCTTGGCCAGGATGGTGATGCCGCGTTCTTTTTCGATGGCGTTGTTGTCCATCACGGTGTCGACCACTTTTTCGTGCTCGGCGAAGGTGCCGGACTGGCGCAGCAACTGGTCGACCATGGTGGTTTTGCCATGGTCAACGTGGGCGATGATGGCGATATTGCGGATCTGTTTGTGGCTCATGGTTGGCTTTCTGGGAACTTTAAAACGTCAAAACTGGCAAAAAAACTGTTAGTGATGGACAAGGGCCGCCGCACCCGTGGGCGCGGCATGGCCGGAACTCTGTGCGGCCGCCAGGATGTCCTGGATCTCGACCGGGCTCAGCAGGCGCTGCGGAATCAGTTCGTCGGCCGTGATGTGGGCCGAACCCAGGAAGGCCGGCACCTCGCCGCCCTGCCCCGGACCGTAGACCTGTACCAGCGGCGCATCGGCGCCCCACTGGCCGGGCGCGCCCCGACGGCGCAGGCCGCTTAAAAACCGCCCTGCATTGTCGGCGTCCAATGTGACAGACGGGTACGCCGCCACCAGGGTCTGCGGCGGCAGCAGGCAGGCTTCGCGCTCGGGCTCGGTCATGGCTTCCAGGGCCGGCAAGCTGACGCACTGCTGGGTGGTGTAGCCGCCGGTCTCCAGCCGCCTGAGCGAACCCAGGTGCGCGCCGCAACCTATGGCCTCGCCGATGTCTTCGCCCAGCGTGCGGATGTAGGTGCCCTTGCTGCAGCTCACCGTGATCTTGATGGCAGCCGGCGCGCGCGCGTCGTGGACCACGGCCATTTCCAGCGCGAAGATGGTGATGTGGCGGGCCTCCCGCTCGACTTCCTGGCCCTTGCGGGCATATTCGTACAGCGCCTTGCCGTCTTTCTTGAGCGCCGAGTACATGGGCGGCACCTGCGCCAGCGGGCCGGTGAAACGCGCCGTCAGGTCTTGCAGCAGGGCCGGCGTGATCTCCGGCACGGGCCGGGTTTCAATCACGTCGCCCTCGGCATCGGCGGTGCTGGTTTTGGTGCCCAGCAGCAGCACGGCTTCATAGGTCTTGTTGGCGTCGAGCTGGATCTGGCTGAATTTGGTGGCCGCGCCAAAACACAACGGCAGTACGCCGGTGGCCAGCGGGTCCAGCGTGCCGGTGTGGCCGGCCTTGTCGGCGCGCAGCAGCCATTTGGCCTTCTGCAAGGCCTGGTTGCTCGACAGGCCCAGCGGCTTGTCGAGCAGCAGCACGCCGTGCACGGGACGTCGCTGGATTTTCTGGCGATGAGAAGAAGTTTGCGTCATAAATTCCGACAGGTTCAGCGCACGGGACAAACCGGGCGCTTCGTTGGCGCCGTTGTCCCTGAACCTGTCATCAAGGGGAACGGCGCGAACTCAGTCGTCTTGGGCGCGGGAGGAGACCGCCTTGGCAATCAAGGCGTTCATGTCGGCCGCGCGTTCGGTCGTGCGGTCGAAATGGAAATGCAGGGTCGGCACGGTGTGCGTCATCAAGCGCTTGAACAGGCCGTTGCGCAGGAAGCCCGCGGCCTGGTTGAGCGCTTCCTCGCACTCTTTTGGGTCGCCGACGAGCACGCTGAAAAACACCTTGGCATGCGCGTAATCGGCTGTCACTTCGACTGCCTGGACGGTCACCATCCCGACCCGCGGGTCTTTGAGTTCGCGCGCGATCAGCTCCGTCAGATCGCGCTGGATCTGGTCGGCAACGCGAAAACCGCGGTTGGGGGTGGTGGATTTCTTGCGCATGTCAAAAAGTGTTGAGGCCTTTGGCGTGAAGCCCGGCAGCCTGGTGGGCTGCGGGCGGATTCACGTGGTTCAGGCTTCCAGCGTTCTGGCCACTTCCCTGATTTCAAAGAACTCCAGGATGTCGCCAACCTGGATGTCGTTGTAGTTCTTGATGTTCAAGCCGCACTCGAAGCCTTCCTTGACTTCCTTGGCATCGTCCTTGAAACGCTTGAGCGAGTCGAGTTCACCCGTGAAGATGACCACGTTTTCGCGCAGGAGGCGCAGGCGCGCCGTGCGGCGAACCACACCGGCGGTGACCATACAGCCGGCGATCGAACCGATCTTGCTGACCTTGAACACCTGGCGAATCTCGGCATTGCCGATGACTTCTTCCTTCTTGTCCGGCGTCAGCATGCCCGACATCGCGGCGCGCAGTTCGTCCACAGCGTCATAAATGATGTTGTAGTAACGAATGTCCACGCCGTTGTTTTCGGCCTGCTTGCGGGCCTGGGCATCGGCGCGGGTGTTGAACCCGATCACCACTGCCTTGGAGGCGATGGCCAGATTGACGTCCGACTCGGAAATGCCACCGACACCGGAGTACACCAGCTGGACCTTGACCTCGTCGGTCGAGAGCTTGAGCAGCGACTGGGACAGCGCTTCCTGCGAGCCCTGCACATCGGCCTTGATAATGATAGGCAGCATCTTGACTTCGCCGGCGCCGATGTCGGAGAACATGTTCTCCAGCTTGGCGGCCTGCTGCTTGGCCAGCTTGGTGTTGCGGAACTTGCCGGCACGGTAGGTGGAGATTTCACGGGCACGGCGCTCGTCGAGCATGACCATGAATTCATCGCCGGCCTGCGGCACTTCCGTCAGACCCTGGATTTCCACCGGGATCGACGGGCCTGCCGTTTTGATCGGCTTGCCGTTTTCATCCAGCATGGCGCGCACGCGGCCATAGGTCGAACCGGCCAGCACCACGTCGCCGGCCTTCAGTGTGCCGGCCTGGATCAGCACGGTCGCGACCGGGCCGCGGCCCTTGTCGAGGCGGGCTTCAATCACCAGACCCTTGGCCAGCGCGTCGACAGGCGCCTTCAGTTCAAGCACTTCGGCCTGCAGCAGCACCTGCTCGAGCAAGGCGTCGACACCGGCGCCGGTATGGGCCGAGACGCCGACAAAAGGAACGTCGCCGCCGAACTCTTCGGGAATCACCTCTTCGGTGACCAGTTCGCCCTTGACGCGTTCCAGGTTGATGCCCGGCTTGTCGATCTTGTTGATCGCCACAACGATGGGAACGCCGGCAGCCTTGGCATGCTTGATGGCTTCCTTGGTCTGCGGCATGACGCCGTCGTCGGCCGCGACCACCAGGATCACGATGTCGGTCGCCTGGGCGCCGCGGGCACGCATGGCGGTGAACGCCTCGTGGCCCGGGGTATCCAGGAAGGACACCATGCCGCGCGGGGTTTCCACGTGGTAGGCGCCGATGTGCTGGGTGATGCCGCCGGCTTCGCCGGAGGCAACCTTGGCGCGGCGGATGTAGTCGAGCAGCGAGGTCTTGCCATGGTCGACGTGGCCCATGACGGTCACGACAGGCGCGCGCGGCAGCAACTCGGCCTGCTGGCCTTGCACATCTTCGTCGGCAAAGGCTTCCGGATCGTCCAGCGAAGCCGTCACCGCCTTGTGGCCCATTTCTTCCACCACGATCATGGCGGTATCCTGGTCCAGCGGCTGGTTGATGGTGACCATCTGGCCAAGCTTCATCAGGTGCTTGATCACCTCGGACGACTTGACGCTCATCTTGTGGGCGAGTTCGGCCACGGTGATGGTTTCAGGCACATGCACTTCGATGACCTTGAACTCGGTCGGCGCCACAAAGGTGGACTCGGGACGTGCCTCGCGGTCGTTGCCGCGGCGGCCGCGCGGGCCGCTGCGGAAATTGCCGCGTCCGGGCACGACAGGTGCGCCACGGCTCGGGATGCCCTTCTTCTTGGCGGCGTCGTCCTTCCAGGTCGAAGACAGGTTCTCCGACTTGACTTCCTTCTTGCCGGCGGCGCCCGGTGCGCCCGCGGCTGCGGGAGCGCCCGGCTTGGCGGCTGCGCCCGGCACGGCGGCCGGTTTGTGCAGCGTGCCCTTGATGGCCGCCTTGGGGTCGACGTGCGGCACCAGTACGCGCTTGGGTGCGGACATCATGGCGCGGATGCCAGCGGCTTCGGCTTCGGCCTTGCGRCGGCGTTCCTGCAGTTCCTGCGCCTTGGCGGCGTCAGCCTGGAATTCAGCGGTGGCCTTGGCTTTGGCCGTGGCCGCAGCTGCGGCGGCGTCGGCCGCCTTGGTGACCTGCTCGGCAGCAGCGGTTTCGGCGGCCTTGGCGGCGGCGGCGGTCGGTGCGGAGGCTTCCTTGGCGGCCTTGCCGGTCGCGGGCTTGGCTTTCTTCACGGCATCGGCGGCGGCAGCGGCTGCCTGGGCGGCCTGCTCGGCGGCCAGGCGTTCCTGTTCGCGCGCGGCGTCCTTCGCATCCTGCTCATCGCGCAGGCGGCGTTTTTCGGCGAGTTCCTGCTCCTGGCGGCGCAGCAGCTCGGCATGGCGRCTGGCTTCTTCCTCGCGGCGGATCAGTTCGGCGTCATCGATGACGGGGGCCGGCGGCGGCG
>NZ_JBFUBY010000216.1:0-7078 GCF_056405515.1 Polaromonas sp. P1_G2 | reverse complement strand
GCAGCGCGGTGGCCAGGCCGATGCCGCTGTTGCCGCCGGTGACGAGCACGGTTTTGTTGTCAAAGCGTTTTGCGGTGGAAAGTGGGGAGGTCGTTTGCGTGGTCATTTCAGTGTCCTGTTCGAGTGAGTTGATAAAAACTTCCGGGTCGGCCTGTGTGGTTCGTCTGCCGATGTGTCCAATGTATGGTTTATGTTCTATGAGAAGAAGGTTTGAAAAGTGTTTTAATCATTCAGGTTTTATGAACGTCAGGGATCGAAGGAACCGCCATGGACCGTTTGCGTGCCTTTGAAGTGTTTGCCGCCGTCGTGGGGCGCGGCAGTTTCACGYGCGCGGCCGATGCGCTGGACACCTCGCCGGCCAACGTCACGCGCTACATCAACGAACTCGAGGCGCACCTCGGCACACGCCTGCTCAACCGCAGCTCCCGCAAGCTCTCGCTGACCGAAAGTGGCGAGGCGCTGTACGAGCGCAGCAAGTCCATCCTCGAGGAGGTCGCCGACGCCGAGGCGCTGGCCTCGTCGGCCACCCTGCAGCCGCGCGGGCGCCTGCGCATCAACGCGCCCGTGAGCTTCGGCATACGCCAGCTGGCGCCGCTGTGGCCGCGCTTCATGCAAAGCTACCCGGACGTGGAGCTCGACATCGCGCTCAGCGATCGCGTGGTCGACATCGTGGAAGAGGGTTACGACCTCGCCATCCGCATCTCGCGCACCGGCCCTGCCACCCATGCGGCGCGCAAGCTGGCCACCTCCTGCAACATCGTCTGCGCCGCGCCTGCCTACCTCCAACAGCATGGCACGCCGCGGGTGCCCGCCGACCTCGCGGCGCACCGCTGCCTGGGCTACACCTATGCCGCCACCGCCAACGAATGGCATTTCGTGGATGAACAGGCGCGCCCGCACCAGGTCAGGGTCAACTACGTCATGCATGCCAACAACGGCGACACGGCGCGCGAGGCAGCCCTGGCCGGGCAGGGCATCATCTGGCAGCCGGCCTTCCTGGTCGGCGACGACCTGCGTGCGGGGCGCCTGCTGCCGCTGCTGCCGGGCTACAGCATGCCCGACATCGACGTGCTGGCCGTCTATCCCAGCCGCCGCCACCTGAGCGCCAAGGTCCGCGTGATGGTGGATTTCCTGGCCGAGGCCTTCAAGGCCGGGCCGGCCTGGTATGTGCCGCCCGAGGCGGCTGCCGCGGCGCCCGCGCGCCGTCGCCGCGTAAAATGACCGCTTTGGCACAGCCGCCCGGTGCGGCCTGGCCTTCCCGGCGCCTCCACAGGCGCCGTGCTTTTGCCCTCAACCCACTTCTATGCTTACTTTCCAGCAAATCATCTTGAAGCTGCAGTCCTACTGGGCCGACCAGGGCTGCGCGCTGCTGCAGCCCTATGACATGGAGGTCGGCGCCGGCACCTCGCACACCGCGACCTTTCTGCGGGCGCTGGGCCCCGAGCCCTGGAAGGCCGCTTATGTGCAGCCCAGCCGCCGCCCCAAGGACGGCCGCTACGGCGAGAACCCGAATCGCCTGCAGCACTATTACCAGTACCAGGTCGTGCTCAAGCCCGCGCCCGCCAACATCCTGGAGCTTTACCTCGGCTCGCTCGAGGCCCTGGGCTTTGACCTGAAGAAAAACGACATCCGCTTCGTCGAGGACGATTGGGAAAACCCCACGCTGGGCGCCTGGGGCCTGGGCTGGGAAGTCTGGCTCAACGGCATGGAAGTCACGCAGTTCACCTACTTCCAGCAGGTCGGCGGCATCGACTGCAAACCCGCGACCGGCGAAATCACCTACGGCCTGGAGCGCCTGGCCATGTACCTGCAGGGCGTGGACAACGTCTACAACCTGGTCTGGACCGAAGGCGCCGACGGCTCGAAACTGAGCTACGGCGACGTCTACAAACAAAACGAGGTCGAGCAGTCCACCTACAACTTCGAGCACAGCGACGCCGATTTCCTGTTCACCGCCTTCACGGCGCATGAAAAGCAGGCCAAGCACCTGATCGAGGTGCAGCTGGCCCTGCCAGCCTACGAGCAGGTGCTCAAGGCCGCGCACAGCTTCAACCTGCTGGACGCGCGCGGCGCCATCAGCGTGACCGAACGCGCCGCCTACATAGGCCGCATCCGCAACCTGGCCCGCGCCGTGGCGCAAAGTTATTACGAAAGCCGCGAACGCCTGGGCTTCCCGATGGCGCCGCGCGAGTGGGTCGAGCAGATGCCCAAGAAGGCCGCCTGAGGTTTCACGCAGCACGCCGCACCACCCGATGCCCACCATCTTTTCCCATATTGCCGTCCCCATTGCCGCCGCGGTGGCGATGGGCAGCAAGCGGATACCGCCCACCATGCTACTGGCGGGCATGGTCGCGGCCATTCTTCCCGACTTTGACGGCGTCGCTTTCAAGCTCGGCATCCATTACGGCGGTATCTGGGGGCATCGCGGCTTCACCCATACCCTGGGCTTTGCGCTGCTTACGGGCTTGATCGGCTGGTGGCTGGCAAGGCATTGGAAACTGCCGCCGTGGCAAGGCTATGCATGGGTAGCGCTTTGCATGTTTTCGCATCCTGTGCTGGATACCCTGACCAACGGCGGCGTGGCGATCCCGCTCTACTGGCCGTTTTCCGAGCAGCGGTTTTTCAGCCCCTGGCGGCCCGTCGAGGTGTCGCCGGTCTCCTTTTCCCGATTTTTCACGCAGCGCGGCGCCGACGTGTTGCTCAACGAGGTCAAAACCATCTGGCTCCCGCTGATGGCCGCAGCCCTGGCAATTTTTGCGCTCCGACATTCCCGAAAAAACCAATGAACGGTTCTCAAAATATTCTTGTTGAACTGTTTGTCGAGGAGCCGCTGCTCAAGGCCGCTCACAGCTGCAACTTGCTGCTCGCGTGTGGCGCCATCGGTGTGACGGGCCATGCGCCCTGCATTGGCCGTATCCGCAACCTGGCGCAAAGTGGTTACTTCGCGCCGCGTCGACGGGTAGAACAGATGCCGACGAAGGCCGCCTGACCCATGAAGTCAATACTGTTGACAAGCGCAACGCTGGCGGGGCTTGCCATGCTCGGTGCCGCCGTGCCTTCTGCTGCACAGCCGCAGGTGCAATCTCCGGTGCAACTCGATGCCAAGCCCAATCGGCAGGCGCAGTACGAAATGGCTCTGGGACACATGCGCACCGGGAAGGCTCAAGCATGCCGGGGCGACCTTGCATTGTTGCGTTATCCGTATGAGGCGGGTTACCGGCATGCGCGGAATGCCGCAGGACGTAATGTAGAAGAAGCGCCGGCGGATGCCCGCCGAAAGGATTTGTTGCAAGCCATCGTCAAGCTCCCTGTGAGCCTGGTTCGGCCCGGTGGCGCTCGTGATGCGGCGCCCGATGAGGCTGGCGCCGCGACAGCCCGGCAGGCGGCGCGGGCATCTTTTACTTCTGCGGTTGCGATCCTCGAAAAGCTGCTCGCTGGCGATCCCGGGCAGGCCGCGTGGCAGCGTGATCTGGCGATGTCGTATTCGCGCCTGGCTGAAGTGTCAGGTGTGTGGGCCACAAGCCGCGATCTGCACCAAAAATCCGTCGACCTGCAAAAAGGCCTTGTCGCGAAAGATTACGCCAACAGTGCGTGGCGGCATGACCTTGCGGACCTGTACCGGGGCCTGGGCTCCGTGCAATTCGGCATGGGTGGAGAAAAACCGGCACGCGCCGCCAAAATCGCCGAACTCGAACTGCGAGAAAAGCTGGCCGAGGAGGCGCCCTCCAACGCCGCACTGCAGCATGAACTTGCGCTGAACTACGACCGATTGGGCGAGATGTTCCACATCGTCGTCAACGTCAGCCAGGCGCGCGACGCGTACCAGGCTGGCTTTGAAATCCACAAGAAGCTGGTGCAACGTGACCCCGCCAACCTCGTGTGGCAACGCGATCTGGCGCACAACCGCGCCAGCGCTGGTGTGTTTGAAAGCAACAAGGGTAAAAGCGACGTTGGCGCCCAGTTGCTGCGGGAGGCCTTGCGGTTGCGTACGGCCATAGTGGAGCGTGATCCCGCCAGTATCGACGCCCAGATGGATCTGCGCAGCAGCTACCTGCAGATCGCCGACGATCACCTCAACGCCGGGCGAACTGACGCCGCCGTGGCGGTTTATGGTGACGCACTCCAACACATGCAACGCCTGGCGGTGGCACATCCCACCGACCCCGGCTGGCTGTATTACCAGCTAGAGTTCCAGTTTCGCATCGGCGAGGCGATCCAGGACGAAATCCGGCCGCGATTAGGCACCCGCGTTGCGCCACCGCCCGAGCAGGTCGCGCGCGTAACCGCGCAGACCGAGAAAATTGGTCAGTCGATGCTTGCGACCGCGCGTGCGCTGGTTGGCATGAGCGCTACCTCCGAAACCACCCGAATCTACGAAACCGCGCAGGCACCCCGCTTGTGCACAATCTCACTATGACAACCCAAAGCCTGCTTGTTGAACTGTTTGTTGAAGAGCTGCCCCCGAAGGCGCTGAATAAGCTGGGCGATGCCTTTGCCGGCGTGCTGTTCGAGCAACTCAAAGCCCAGGGCCTCACGGCAGCTGATTCGATGCTCACCGCATTTGCCTCTCCGCGCCGGCTGGCCGCGCGTGTCACCGCGGTTGCGGCCCAGGCCGCCGACAAAGCTGTTTCGCAAAAACTCATGCCGGTGGCGGTGGGGCTGGACGCGTCGGGCAATGCCACGCCCGCACTGCTCAAGAAATTGCAGGCGCTGGGTGCCGATGCATCGGCCGTGGCCGGCCTCAAGCGCGCGCCCGACGGTAAGGCCGAGGCGCTGTTTTACGACAGCATTGTGAAGGGCGCGACGCTGGCCGAGGGCTTGCAAAAAGCCTTGCTTGAAGCCATCGCCAAACTGCCGATTCCCAAGGTCATGACCTACCAGCTGGCCGACGGCTGGAGCGACGTGAAGTTTGTGCGCCCGGCCCATGGCCTGGTCGCGCTGCACGGCAGCGACGTGGTGGCCATCGAGGCGCTGGGCCTGAAGGCCGGCAACAGCACCCACGGCCACCGCTTTGAAGCGGCGGTGGATCCTGTCGTGCTGAAAGACGCCGACAGCTACGCCGCCACGCTGCAAAAAGACGGCGCGGTGATCGCCGGCTTCGCCGAACGCAAAGCCGAGATCGCCAGCCAGCTGGCGGCTGCCGCGGCCAAGGTCGGCGGCGGCGTGAAGGCGATTGAAGACGACGCGCTGCTCGACGAGGTGACCGCACTGGTCGAGCGCCCCAACGTGCTGGTCTGCGAGTTCGAGAAGGAATTCCTGGGCGTGCCGCAGGAATGCCTGATCCTCACGATGAAGGCCAACCAGAAGTACTTCCCGCTGCTCGACGCCGCAGGCAAGCTCACCAACAAGTTTCTGGTCGTCAGCAACATCAGTCCCGCTGATGCGAGCGCGGTGATCGGCGGCAACGAGCGTGTCGTGCGCCCGCGCCTGGCCGACGCCAAATTCTTCTTCGACCAGGACCGCAAGAAGACCCTGGCCTCGCGCGTCGCCGGGCTGGACAAAGTGGTGTATCACAACAAGCTGGGCACGCAGGGCGAGCGCACGCAGCGCGTGCGCGCGATAGCCGAGGCTATCGCCAACCGCATCGACGTTGGACGGGTTGCCGACGTGCAGCGCGCCGCCGAACTCGCCAAGACCGACCTGGTGACCGACATGGTCGGAGAGTTCCCCGAGCTGCAGGGCACCATGGGCCGCTACTACGCGCTCAATGACGGCCTTGGCGCCGACGTGGCCGATGCGATCGAAGACCATTACAAGCCGCGCTTTGCCGGCGACGAGCTGCCGCGCAACAGCGTGGGTGTGATTGTCGCGCTGGCCGACAAGCTCGAAACCCTGGTCGGCATGTTCGGCATCGGCAACCTGCCGACCGGCGACAAGGACCCGTTCGCGCTGCGCCGCCATGCACTCGGCGTGATCCGCATGCTGGTCGAGAAAGACCTGCCACTTGGACTGGCCGAACTGGTCGAAAGCGCCCAGCCGGTGTTCGGCGACAAGATCCAGGATGCCTCCGCCGCGCTGGTCGACTTCATCTACGACCGCCTCGCCGGCTCCCTGCGCGAGCAAGGCTACAGCGCACAGGAGGTCGATGCCGTGCTCGCGCTCAAGCCCCAGCGCCTGGGCGACGTCGCCAAGCGCCTGGCGGCCGTGCGCGCCTTTGCCGCATTGCCTGAAGCCCCTGCTCTGGCAGCGGCCAACAAGCGTGTCGGTAACATCCTGAAAAAGGCTGAAGGCGCGGTCGAGGCTGCCATCAAGCCTGAACTGCTGCAGGAAGCCGCCGAGAAATCCCTCGCCGACGCATTGAAGACCGTCGGCCCCAAAGCCGAAGCCGCTTTTACCTCCGGCGATTACGCCGCCTCGCTGCAGGCGCTGGCCGCCCTGAAAGCGCCTGTCGACGCTTTCTTCGACGGCGTGATGGTCAATGCCGAAGACCCGACGCTGCGCGCGAACCGGCTGGGGCTGCTGGCAACGCTGCACCAGGCCATGAACCGCGTGGCCGACCTCTCCAAACTGGCAACATGAGCCCCCACGCTCCGCACTTCGTGTCGTCGCTGCCCCCCGAGGGGGCTGGCCGGCCTTGGGGCGGCCCGGCGTCCGGCCGCTCTTTTTGGTAAGGTAAAACACCATGAAACTCGTCAYCCTCGACCGCGACGGCACCATCAATAGCGACAGCGACGACTTCGTCAAATCGCCGGACGAATGGCTGCCGCTGCCCGGTTCGCTGGAGGCGATCGCGCGGCTCAACCATGCGGGCTGGCATGTGGTGATCGCGTCCAACCAGTCGGGGCTGGGGCGCGGCCTGTTCGACGTGGCCTCGCTCAACGCCATGCACGCCAAGATGCACAAGATGCTGGCCGCCGTCGGCGGCCGCATCGACGCGGTGTTCTACTGCCCGCACAGCCCCGAGGAAAGCTGCATCTGCCGCAAGCCCTTGCCCGGCCTGTTCGAGCAGATAGGCGCGCGCTTCGGCGTGCAACTGGCGGGCGTGCCCACGGTCGGTGATTCGCTGCGCGACCTGCAGGCCGGCGCCGCGGCCGGCTGCGAGCCGCACCTGGTGCTTACGGGCAAGTCGGCCCAGTAC
>NZ_JBFUBY010000215.1:0-7087 GCF_056405515.1 Polaromonas sp. P1_G2 | reverse complement strand
CATCCAGGACGAGAGCGACAAATCCGGCATGCGCCTGGTCATCGAGCTCAAGCGCGGTGAGGTGCCCGAAGTGGTGCTGAACAACCTGTACAAGCAGACCCAACTGCAGGACACCTTCGGCATCAACATGGTGGCGCTGGTCAACGGCCAGCCCAAGCTGTGCAATCTGAAAGACCTGGTCCAGGTCTTCCTCTCGCACCGCCGCGAAGTGGTGACGCGCCGCACGGTGTTCACGCTGCGCAAGGCGCGCGAACGCGGCCACGTGCTGGAAGGCCTGGCAGTCGCCCTGGCCAACATCGACGACTTCATCGCCATCATCCGCAACGCGCCCACGCCGCCTGTGGCCAAGGCCGAACTGATGCTGCGCCCCTGGGACAGCAGTCTGGTGCGCGAAATGCTCACCCGCACGCGCGCCGACGGCGGCATCGTCAACGCCGACGACTACCGCCCCGACGGCCTCGAGAAGGAGTTCGGCATGGGCAACGACGGCCTGTACCGGCTGTCGGAAACCCAGGCCCAGGAAATCCTGCAGATGCGCCTGCAGCGCCTCACCGGCCTGGAGCAGGACAAGATCGTGGCCGAGTACAAGGAAGTCATGGCCGAGATCGACGACCTGCTCGACATCCTGGCCAAACCCGAGCGCGTGTCCATCATCATTGGAGAAGAGCTCTCCGCGATCAAGCTGGAGTTCGGCCAGACCAAGCTGGGCGCGCGGCGCAGCCACATAGAGCACAGTTCCTTCGACCTCAGCACCGAAGACCTGATCACCCCCACCGACATGGTGGTGACGCTCTCGCACACCGGCTACATCAAGAGCCAGCCGCTGTCGGAATACCGGGCGCAAAAACGCGGCGGCCGCGGCAAGCAGGCCACCGCCACCAAGGACGACGACTGGGTCGACCAGCTGTTTATCGCCAACACGCACGACTACATCCTGTGCTTCTCCAACCGCGGCCGGCTCTACTGGCTCAAGGTCTGGGAGGTTCCGGCAGGGTCGCGTGGCTCCCGTGGCCGGCCGATCGTGAACATGTTCCCGCTGCAGGAAGGCGAAAAAATCACCGTGGTCCTGCCGCTGACAGGTGAAAAGCGCAGCTTCCCGGCCGACCAGTACGTCTTCATGGCCACCTCCATGGGCACCGTGAAGAAGACCGCCCTCAACGAGTTCAGCAACCCGCGCAAGGCCGGCATCATCGCCGTGGACTTGGATGCGGGCGACTACCTGATAGGCGCGTCGCTGACCGACGGCAAACACGACGTGATGCTGTTCAGCGACGGCGGCAAGGCCGTGCGTTTCGATGAGAACGATGTGCGCCCCATGGGCCGCAACGCGCGCGGCGTGCGCGGCATGATGCTCGAAGACGGCCAGGGCGTGATCGCCATGCTGGTAGCCGAGGACGAGCAGCAAAGCGTGCTGACAGCCACCCAGAACGGCTTCGGCAAACGCACCTCCATCACCGAGTACACGCGCCACGGCCGCGGCACCAAAGGCATGATCGCCATCCAGCAGAGCGAGCGCAACGGCAAGGTTGTGGCCGCCACGCTGGTCCACGTCGACGACGAGATCATGCTGATCACCGACAAGGGCGTGCTGGTGCGCACGCGCGTCAGCGAAATCCGTGAGATGGGCAGGGCTACACAGGGTGTTACTCTGATCGGCCTGGATGAGGGCTCACAATTAAGCGGCCTGCAGCGCATCGTCGAAAACGATGCCACGCTGGACGATATCGACACCGAAAACGACACCGGCACAGACGCCTCCAACACGGAAAGCAATTGATGAAGAAACTGATCACCACCCTCGCGATCGTCGGCATGACCTGCGGCGCCGCCGTCCACGCCCAGACCGATCCCAAAACCGAACTGGCCAAAAAAGTGGTTGCCCTGCAGCAAGGCCCCGAGCTCGACCGTCTGGTCGGCCAACTGGCCGGCAGCACGGCCCAGGAGCTGATCATGAAATGGGGCCCCCAGCTGGAAGCCAACGTCCCCAAGGCCAAGCAGAAAAAAGCCTCGGAAGACCTCAACGCCGAGCTCAAGAAGTACGCCGACGATGCCAGCCAGCTGATCGGCAAGCAGGTCGGCAAGGTCAGCACCGAGTCGCTGGTCCCCGCCTACGCGGAGCGCTTCACCCTGGAAGAATTGCAGCAAATCGCCGCCTTCTTTGAATCTCCCGCCATCAAAAAATACCAGGCCACCGCGCCTGGACTCGGCAATGTTTTCGTGCAAAAACTGGTCGAGGCCTCGCGCACCGACGTGGTGGCGCGCATCAAGCAGTTCGACGAAACCGCGGTGAAGATCGTCGGTACCGGCCCTGCCCCCGGAGCAGCCAAGCCACCCGCGAAGAAATGACCCGTCCCTTCAATTTTTCCGCCGGCCCGGCCAACCTCCCCGAGGAGGTCTTGCAGCAGGCGGCGGGCGAAATGCTGGACTGGCGGGGCAGCGGCATGAGCGTGATGGAGATGAGCCATCGCGGCAAGGAATTCATCTCCATCTATGAGGCCGCTGAAGCCGATTTCCGCGAACTCATGGCCGTTCCGGCACATTTCAAGATCCTGTTCATGCAGGGCGGCGGCCTGGCCGAGAACGCCATCGTCCCCTTGAACCTTTCGCGCGGGCGCTCCGCCGATTTTGTGGTGACCGGCAGCTGGAGCGACAAGTCGCAAAAAGAAGCACGCAAGTACTGCGACGTGCAGGTCGCCGCCAGCAATGCGGACAACGGGCACACACTGCTACCTCCGGCTTCGGGCTGGAAGCTCCGGCCGGATGCGGCCTACGTGCACCTGTGCACCAACGAAACCATTAACGGCGTGGAATTCCAGAGCCTGCCGGACCTCAAAGCCCTGGGGAGCGACGCGCCCCTGGTGATTGACTTCTCGTCCCACGTGGCCTCCCGGCCCGTCGACTGGTCCCGCGTTGGCCTGGCGTTCGGCGGCGCGCAAAAAAACCTCGGCCCCGCCGGCGTGACACTGGTGGTCATCCGTGAGGACCTGCTCGGCCACGCCTTGCCGGCCTGCCCCAGCGCTTTCGACTACAAGACGGTCGCGGACAACCAGTCGATGTACAACACGCCGCCCACCTACGCCATCTATATCGCAGGTCTGACCTTTCAGTGGCTCAAGCGCCAGAAAGAGGGCTCGGCCAGCGGCATCGCGGCCATGGAAAAACGCAACCTTGCCAAGGCGCAACTGCTTTACGACGCGATCGACGGTTCGCAGTTCTATATGAACAAGGTCGGCAAGGATTGCCGCTCGCGCATGAACGTGCCTTTTTTCCTGCGCGACGAGTCGCGCAACGACGTTTTCCTGGCCGGCGCCAAGGCCGGCGGCCTGTTGCAGCTCAAGGGCCACAAGTCGGTAGGCGGCATGCGCGCCAGCATCTACAACGCCATGCCGCTCGCCGGTGTGGAGGCGTTGGTGGCGTACATGCGAGAATTCGAACAAAAACACGCCTAGGATGAAATACCCCCATGCCCGCCGCGTTCACTGCCCCTGAGGGGCGTTCAGTGCACCTGGCGCGGCCGGACGGCCCCTGATATGACTGCCAACCTCGCTGATTTACGCGTCCAGATCGACGCCCTGGACAGGGAACTGCTTGCCCTGCTGAACCGCCGTGCCCAGGTCGCCGAGCAGGTGGGCGAGGTCAAGAAACGCGAAGGCACACCTTTCTTCCGCCCCGACCGGGTCGCCCAGGTGATTGAGCAGATCCAGAAGGCCAACCAGGGCCCTCTCAAGAACGAGCACGTCGCCGCCGTCTGGCGCGAAATCATGTCGGCCTGCCTGGCCCTGGAATCTCCGGTGCGCGTCGCCTACCTGGGCCCCGCCGGTACCTTCAGCGAGCAGGCGGCGCTGCAATTTTTCGGCGCCAGCATCGAGCACGTGCCCTGCGTCAGCATCGACGAGGTTTTTCGCGCCACCGCGGCCGGCAGTGCCAGCTATGGTGTCGTGCCGGTGGAAAACTCCACCGAAGGCGTGGTGTCGCGCTCGCTCGACCTGTTCCTGAACTCTCCCCTGCACATCGTCGGCGAAGTCAGCCTGATGGTGCGCCACAACTTGCTGCGGCTTTCGGAATCCCTGGACGGCATAGAAGCCGTCTATGCCCACCCCCAGGCGCTGGCCCAATGCCAGGGCTGGCTGACGACACACCTGCCCAACGTGGACCGCCGCACGGCCTCCAGCAACGCCGAAGGCGCGCGGCTGGCCACCACCAACCCGGCCTGGGCCGGCATCGCCGGCGAGCGCGCGGCCACCCAGTTCGGCCTTTACACGGCGGCCCACGCCATCCAGGACGATGCCTTCAACCGCACGCGTTTTGCCGTGGTCTGCCTGCCCCAGACATTGCCCTCCCCGCCCGCATCCGGCAAAGATTGCGTGAGCCTGGTCGTCTCCGTGCCCAATCGCCCCGGCGCCGTCCACGACATCCTGATGCCGCTGAAGGCCCACGGCGTCTCCATGACTCGTTTTGAATCGCGCCCGGCGCGGTCCGGCCAGTGGGAATACTACTTTTACATTGACCTGCAAGGTCACCCGTCCCAGGACCATGTCAAAGCCGCGCTGGCCGATCTGCAGCAGCTGTGCGCCTTTTACAAGGTCCTCGGAACCTATCCCATCGGCGATTAATGCAACGACTCACAACTCTCCTGGTGCCACGACATGTTTGAACAATTAGGTCTCATTGGATGCGGCCTGATGGGTGGCTCTTTCGCGCTGGCGCTCAAACGCGCCGGCCTGGTCAAGCGCGTCGTCGGCTACAGCAAATCCCCCTCCACCACGGAGCGGGCGCGCCAGATGGRCGTAATCGACGTCGAGGCGCCCTCGGCGCTTCTGGCGGTCTCGGGCGCCGACATCGTGCTGCTGGCCGTGCCGGTTTCCGCGACCGAGGCCACCTTCAAGGCCATCCGCCATCTGGTCGGCCCGAATACGCTGATCATGGACGTCGGCTCGACCAAGCGCGACGTGGTGGATGCGGCACGGCGCGTGCTGCGCGACAACGTCGGCTCCTTCGTGCCCTGCCACCCGATCACCGGCAAGGAGGTTTCGGGCGTCGAGCATGCCGACGTCGACCTCTACGCCGGCAAGCAGGTCATCCTGACGCCCATTGAGCRCACCTTCACGGTCCAGCTCCAGAAAGCCGTCGACGTTTGGACCGCCCTGGGCTGCCACGTCCTCAAGATGTCGCCCCAGGYGCATGACGCGGCCTATGCCGCCGTCAGCCACCTGCCGCACCTGATCGCGTTCGCCCTGATCAACGGCATCACCGGGCAGGAGCACGGCAAGGACTACATGTCGCTGGCCGGCCCGGGCTTCCGGGACTTCACGCGCATCGCCGCCAGCGACCCGAAAATGTGGCGCGACATCCTGATCGCCAACCGCGAAGAACTGCTGGCTCAATCCAAAATTTTCCAGGAGACCCTGCAGTCACTCGAGCAGCTGATTTCCAGCAGCAGCGGCGACGCCCTGGAAGCCATGATCGAGCAGGCCAGCGAGACCCGGGCCAACTGGCGCATCTCCTCGCAAAAATCGCACAAATAATCCGCGGTCCATGTTCGATACCGAGTTCCTGGACATTCCGCCTCTGAGCAGCGCGGGCGGCACCGTCCGCCTGCCCGGCTCCAAAAGCATTTCCAACCGCGTGCTGCTGCTGGCCGCCCTGAGCCACGGCGACACCACGGTGCACGACCTGCTCGCTTCCGACGACACCGCCGTGATGCTGGCCGCATTGAGGCAGCTCGGCTGCAGCGTCACGCAGCACGGCACCACCGCCGTCATCAGCGGCCTGGGCGGCAAACCCGTCCAGACTCCGGCCAAGCTGTTCATGGGCAACGCCGGCACGGCCATGCGCCCCCTGACGGCGGCCCTGGCCCTGCTGGGCGGGGAGTTCGAGCTCTCCGGCGTGCCGCGCATGCACGAGAGGCCCATAGGCGACCTGGTCGACGCGCTCAGGCAACTGGGCTGCGCCATCGACTACCTCGGCAACGAAGGTTTTCCGCCGCTGCGCCTGCGCCCCGGGCAACTCCAGCTGCAAGAACCGATACGGGTGCGCGGCGACGTGTCCAGCCAGTTCCTGACCTCCCTGCTGATGGCCCTGCCGCTGGTCGCAAAACAGGACATCCACATTGAAGTCGTCGGTGAGCTGATTTCCCGGCCCTATATTGAAATCACGCTCAAACTGCTCCAGCGCTTCGGCATAGACGTCCGCCGCGAAGGCTGGGAACGCTTCACCATCCCCGCCGGCAGCCGCTACCAGTCGCCGGGCGAGATCCATGTCGAGGGCGACGCCTCTTCGGCCAGTTATTTCATCGCGCTGGGCGCCATCGCGGCCGCGTCCCCGGGCCACGCCGGCATCGAAATCCTGGGCGTGGGCGCGGCCTCCATCCAGGGCGACATCCGCTTCGTCGAAGCCGCCGAAATGATGSGCGCGCGGGTCGCCAGCACGCCCAATTCGCTGCGCATCTCGCGCGGCGCCTGGCCGCTCAAGGCCATAGACCTGGACTGCAACCACATCCCCGACGCCGCCATGACGCTGGCCGTGATGGCCTTGTACGCCGACGGCACCACCACCTTGCGCAACATCGCCAGCTGGCGCGTCAAGGAAACCGACCGCATCGCCGCCATGGCCTGCGAGCTGCAAAAATTCGGCGCCGTGGTCGAGGAAGGCGCCGACTACCTCAAGATCACCCCGCCCGCCCGGTGGACGACAGGCGCGGTCCATACCTACGACGACCACCGCGTGGCCATGTGCTTTTCGCTCGCGGCCTTCAACCCGGCGCAGTTGCCGGTGCGCATCCTGGATCCCAAGTGCGTGGCCAAGACCTTCCCCGACTACTTCGAAGCCCTGTTCGAGGTGGCCCAGGCCGGCGCCGCGCACATTCCCGTCATCTGCATTGACGGCCCGACCGCATCCGGCAAAGGCACGCTGGCGGCCCTCGCGGCCCACCGGCTGGGCTACCACTACCTGGATTCCGGCGCGCTCTATCGCCTGAGCGCCCATGCCGCGGCGCTGGCCGGTGTATCCCTGGACGACGGACCCGGCGTCGCCCGCGTGGCGCGCACCATCCCGGTGCACTTCCGAGGCGACCGCATCTTCCTTGGGC
>NZ_JBFUBY010000214.1:0-7111 GCF_056405515.1 Polaromonas sp. P1_G2 | reverse complement strand
CCGCTGGAGCGCGTCCGCCGACTAGGCGCTCGCGTAGGCCCGTTGCGCCAGGGCCTGGGCCAGCAATGCGGCAGGGTCCACCAGGTCCAGCGTTTCCATGCCGGGCACGGCGCTGAGCGCCAGCGGTATTTCGGTGCAGCCCAGTATCAGCGTGGAAAGCCCGTGCCGCGTGGCCAGCGCCCCGGCAACGCCGGTGAAACATTCACGCGCCAGGGCCATATTGCCCACCTTCACGCCGTCGTAGATGCCGCGCATCAGCTGTTCGCGCTCGTCCGCCGAAGGGATGTGGCATTGCAGCCCCGCCTGGCGCAGCGCCTGGTCGTAGAGGCCTGCGCGATAAGTGCCCTCAGTGGCCAGCAGGCCGACTTCCCGCACACCGCGCGCGGCCAAAGTCTGCGCGACCTCGCGGGCCACGTGCAGCACTTCAAGCTGCGGAAAACGCTCTTGCAACTGACCGTGCCAGGCATGGGCCGTGTTGCAGGCCACCGCCACCGTGGTGGCGCCCAGCGCCGCGAGTTTTCCCACGGCCTGCAGCATCGGGTCCAGCGGCTGGTGGCCGCCCGGCCCGGGCGACTCCAGCGCCGTGCTGCGGTCGGGCACCGGGACCTGGGCCAGCCAGTGCTCGGGAAAGCCCTGATCCGACACCGGGATGTCCAAGGCGCGCATGTGGTCCGCGCAGGCCTGGACAAACAGGCGCGCGAAGTCCGCGCCCGCGGCCGGGCCCATGCCACCCAGGATGCCGACCACGCGGGTCTTATGCATGCCCCGCCTTTCAATGCTGCTCATGGCTTGAACTCCAAAACACAAATACCCCACCTGTTCACGCACGCACCCATCCGCAGGAGCGCATGGCTCCGGTCCGGGATTGTTTGGGGGAAAGAGAGGCTGCCGGCCCGGCAGGGCACGGCAGCTGTAAAAGCAAAGTGGCGGGAAGCGGCGCGTGGCGCCCCCACCACTAGGCTTACATCGCCGGCTTGTCGCTCAGCGCTTTCAGGTTGGCCTTGAGCTCATCGCTCATGGGCAGGTTCAGGTTCACGCCTTTGGGCGGGATTGGCGAGGTGAACCACTTGGCGTACATCTTGGCGAAATCGCCGGACTTCATCAGGCGGGTGATGGTGCCGTCGACCAGCTTCTTGAACTCGGGGTCGTCCTTGCGCAACATGCAGGCATAGGGCTCGACCTGCAGCGAGTCGCCGACGACTTCGAGCGACGCCGGGTTCTTGGAGTTGGCCATCAGGCCGAACAGCAGGATGTCGTCCATGGCAAAAGCCACGGCGCGGTCGCTTTCAACAAGCAGCAGCGAGTCGTCATGGTCCTTGCCCAGGATCAGCTGCATGTCCAGTTTTTTGTCGGCGCTGTACTTGCGGATCACCTGTGCGTTGGTGGTGCCGGTGGTGCTGGCGACCGTCTTTTTGGCCAGATCGGCGTAGTTCTTGATGCCGGACGATTTTTTGACCAGCAGGCGTGTGCCGGTGTAGAAATGGTTGATGGCAAAAGCCACGTCCTTGCCGCGCGCGGTGTTGTTGGTGGTCGAGCCGCACTCAAGGTCGTAGGTGCCGTTGACCAGCAGCGGGATGCGGTTCTGCGACGTCACCGGCATGTAGGCGACTTCCAGGTTGGGCTTCTTGAGCTTCTTGCGGACGTCGTCAATGATGGCTTCGGTCAGTTCCGCGGAAAAGCCCACGGAGGTCTTGGAGCCGATCAGGTAGCTGAAAGGCACCGATGCCTCGCGGTAGGACACCGTGATCTTGTTGCTGTCGGCGACCTTTTTCAGCGTCGGGGCGGTCTGCGCGCCTGCGGTGGCGGCCAGGCCGGCTGTCAGCAGCACGGCGGTCATGAGGTGGGTCAATTTCATGCTTGTCCTTTCGGGGGCGGTAAGTGGGTCGTTTCGGGAAACTGGCATCGCTAGTGTAGGAACAGCCGCGCCAGGCGTGTCATTCATTTTCGCGTCAAACCCATGACAAAAACTCATGGTTTACCCAATCGCACCGCCGTGGGGCCAAAGGCATAACCGCAGGTCATGGCCGGTGGCGAATTCAGCATTGTTCAAAGCCGCGCGCGCTGCGTACAGTGGCGCCCATCCAAGGAACAAAAAAGGTTTTTATGCATGTGTGCGTGCTCGGTGCGGGAATCGTGGGACTCGCGACCGCCTACAGCTTGCGCCGCGCCGGCCATGAGGTCACGGTGGTGGACCGCGCCAGCCCCGGTAGCGGCGCCAGCGGCGGTAACGGCGCCCAGCTGAGCTACTCCTACGTCCAGCCGCTGGCCGACCCGGGCATCTGGCGGCAGTTGCCCAAGCTGCTGCTGTCGCCCTCCTCGCCGTTCAAGCTACGCCCGCGCCTGGACATGCGCCAGTGGCTCTGGGGGCTGCAGTTCCTGGCAGCCTGCAACAGCAAGACCTCGCGCGACACCACGGGCCAGCTGCTGTCGCTGGCGGCGCTGAGCCGCCAGTCCTTCGACGCCATGATGGCCGAGGAAAAACTCGATTGCGATTTCTCCGCCACCGGCAAGCTGGTGCTGTATTCCGGCGAGGACGCCTTCGCGGCCGCTCGCCGCCAGATGCTGCTGCAGCGCGAACTGGGCAGCACGCAGGAAGCCGTCAACGCCGACCGCTGCGTGGAGATCGAACCCGCGCTGAAAAGCCGCCACGCGCAGATCGCCGGCGCCATTTACACGCCGGGCGAATGCGCGGCCGACTGCCAGAAGACCTGCGACGCCCTGTTCCTGGTGCTGCGCCGGATGGGCGTTCGTTTTTTGCTGGACACACCGGTCGAGCAACTGGTGCAGCGCGGCAAGTCCATCGCGGCCGTGGCCACGCCGCAGGGCCACATCGAAGCCGAGCGCTTTGTCATGGCGCTGGGCGCCGACTCGGCGCTGATGGCCCGCGACCTGGGCCTGCGCCTGCCGGTCTACCCGCTCAAAGGCTACAGCATCACCGTGGACGTTGCGCCCGAAGAACATGCCGCGCCCTCGGTCAGCGTGACCGACAGCGCGCGCAAGGTGGTGTTCGCCCGCATAGGTTCGCGCCTGCGCGTGGCCGGCATGGCCGAACTCTCGGGCTACGACACGGCCATAGACCCGGCGCAGATCGCTTCGCTGCAAGCCTCGACCCGGACGGTGTTCCCGGCCTGCAGCCGTTTCGACGAGCTGAATCCCTGGGCCGGCATGCGCCCGGCCACGCCCACCGGCCTGCCGGTGATAGGCCGGCATGCCAAGGGGCCGGACAACCTGCTGTTCAACACCGGACACGGCGCGCTGGGTTTCACCCTGGCCTTTGGTTCCGCGCAGCGCATCAGCCGCATGATCGGGCACTGATCGGCGCCCAACGCGCGCTCAGGCGCGCTGCGTCAAGGCTTGCTGGAAGCAACGCACAAACGCCCTGACGGCCACCGAGCCCGGTTTGCCGGCCGGCAGCAAGGCCTTGATGGGAACCGGAATCAAGGGCTCCAGCTCGAGCACATCCACGCGCGACGGATCGGCCGAGGCCGCGGTGCAGGTGTCGATCACGGCGATGCCCAAGCCGTGGTGGGCCAGCGCCAGTGCCGAATGGTAGGTCTGCACCGTGATGGGGAACTGCAGGCCCACGCCGGCCTCGCGGCAGGCCTGGTTGAGGCTGCGGCCCACCGGGTCCAGCGCGTCCAGCCCGACCACCGGCGACTTGCCCAGGTCGGCCAGCGTGACGCTGCCGCGCTTGACCAGGCGCGAAGCCAGCATGCCTTTGGGCGCCACGCACACCATCCGGCCGTCGGCCAGGTGCTCCTGCGCGAGCGCCGAATGCGCGACCGGGCTGAAGAGAAAGCCGACGTCGGCCTCCTGCAAAGCGAGTGCCGAGACGATTTGCGGCGAATGCAAAGCCTGCAGCGTGATGGCCACGTCGGCATGCTTGACGCGAAACAGCTTGATGGCGTGCGGCAGGATTTCATAGCTCAGCGCCAGCACCGTCAGGATGCGCAGCTCTTTGGCGCTGTCGCCGGTCTTGAGGTTGGCGGCCAGGCGCTGCACTTCGTCGAGCTGGGCGAACAGGCGCTCGATGTGCGGGTATAGCGTCAACGCTTCGGACGTCGGCGTCAGCCGGCCCTTGCTGCGCTGGAACAGCGCGAAGCCCAGTTGCAATTCCGCGTGCTGCAGGATGCGGCTCACGGCCGGCTGCGTGACGTTGATCAGGCGCGCGGCCCCGCTCACGCTGCCGGTCAGCATGACGGCGTTGAAGACTTCGATGTGACGCAGGCGCATGGTGGATTCCGTAGTCTGTTTCGGCGGGGAACACCGCGGATTATGGCGAACGCGACTTTTGCGACCGGCTCCGGCCCGTAAAAGCACTCATGCGGCGCAGCGTGGGCATTATTCACGCTTTGTTTCAAAATCACGGGCCCACGTTTTTCCCAAGTCGGGAATGGGCATCCGCTCAGTACACTGCAGCCTATCCTCCCGGACCTCAAATCCCCGTACCTCAGTTGCATGCGCCTCCGAATCTACCTGGTTGAAGACAGCCCCGTCATCCGCGACAGCCTCTCGGAATCGCTGGAGGAATTGGCGCGGGCGCGCATCGTCGGCTGGGCCAGCAGCGAAACCGAAGCCGTTCAGTGGCTCAAGGGCAACAAGGCATCCTGGGACCTCGCCATCGTGGACCTGTTCCTGCTCGAGGGCAGCGGCCTGGGCGTGGTGATGAATTGCCGCGAGAGGGACCTGCGGCAAAAGGTGATTGTGCTTACCAACTACGCCACGCCCGCCGTGCGCGAACGCTGCCTGGCCATAGGCGCCGATGCGGTGTTCGACAAGTCCAACGAGATTGAGGAGTTCACCCGCTATGCACTCGAGGAAGTCGAGCGGGTCGCGGGGTCCACGCGGTGGTGAGGCCGGCGCGCCGGCGGATCACACCTCGGCCGCCGCGGCCAGCAGCCAGTCCCTGAAGATGCGCATGCCGGCCGTGGCCCGCCGCGATTTGAGCCGGGTCAGCCAGTAGCCACCGGTTTCTATCTCCACCGCGAAAGGCCGCACCAGGCGCCCGCCGCGCAGCTCGCGCGCGAACATGTTCACCGGCAGCAGCGCCACGCCGGCGCCCTGCGCCGCCGCCTCGGCCATGGTGAGAGACGAATCAAACACCACACCCCGGACCAGCGGGCAGGCGGCACCGGCCGCGGCAAACCAGCGCGCCCATTCATCGGCCCGGTAGGAGCGCAGCAGCAGTTCCCGGGCCAGGTCGGCAGGCTGGCGCAAGCCCTGGGCTATCGCGGGCGAACACACGGCGGATAAAGGTGAGGCCAGCAGGGGCTCGGCCTCTGTGCCGTGCCAGGCACCGTCGCCGAAGCGGATCGCGTAGTCCAGGCCCTCGCCGGCCAGGTCGACCCGGTTGTTGTTGGTAAAGAGGCGGAAGTCGATGAAGGGGTGGGCCCGCTGGAAGTCGCGCAGGCGCGGGATCAGCCAGCCTACGGCAAAGGTGCCGACGGCACCCACCGTCAGCACTTCACGGAATTGCCCGTCCTTGAACTGCTCCAGCACCGAGCCCATGCGGCCGAAGGATTCCGCCAGCACCGGCAGCAGCGCCAGGCCCTCGTCGGTCAGCGCCAAGCCGCGCGGCAGGCGGCGAAACAGCGGCACGCCCATGCGCTCCTCGAGGTTCTTCACATGCTGGCTGATGGCTGTCTGCGTCACGTTGAGCTCATCGGCGGCGCGGGTAAAGCTCAGGTGCCGGGCCGACACCTCGAAGGCGCGCAAGGCATTAAGAGGAAGGTGCATAGCCGGTTTAGCCCCAGATTTACTTATGGATGGCCTCGATTATTGCCGATTGTCCTCTCACCAGGCTCTTGTTATCGTCACGGCCTTGTTTATCAATTTCAGAGGAAAATTCATGCAAAGACGGCAATTTTCAGGGGCATTGGGCGGATTCATGGTCGTGACGGGCCTATCCGCTTACACCCAGAAATCATTGGGTGCCGATACCAGTCCCGCCAATACCAGCCCAGCCGCCATGACCCGGCGCCTGGTCGCCATTGAGCGGGCCAGCGGCGGCCGGCTGGGCGTCTCCATCCTTGATACCGGCAGCGGCGCGAAGTACGGCTACCGCGCCAGTGAGCGCTTTCCCCTGTGCAGCACCTTCAAGCTGCTGGCCGCCGCCCTGGTGCTGCACCGCGTTGATACGGGCCAGGAGCAGTTGGCACGCAGAATCCCCATCTCGGCCGGCGACATCCTGCCCCACTCACCCACTACACAACTGCACATAGGCCCGCAAGGCCTGCCCATGGCGGCGCTGTGCGAGGCATCCATCATCGTCAGCGACAACGCCGCCGCCAACCTGATGCTGGCCAGCTTCGGCGGCCCGGCCGGGCTCACGGCCTATTTGCGCAGCCTGGGCGACGGCGTAACGCGGCTGGACCGCATAGAGCCCGAACTCAACGAAGCGATACCCGGCGACCCGCGCGACACCACCACCCCCGAGGCCATGCTGGAGACCGTGCGCAAGCTCACGCTGGGCCCGGCACTGTCGGACGCGTCGCGCCAGCTGATCATCCAATGGCTGCAAGGCAACACCACCGGCGACCGCCGCCTGCGCGCCCTGCTGCCGCCCGGCTGGCGTGTTGGCGACAAAACCGGGTCCGGTGCCCGCGGCTCCACCAACGACGTGGGCCTGCTATGGCCGCCAGGGGGACGCGCACCTTTGCTGGTGGCGGCCTACCTTACGGAGACGAAACAAGCGGCGGCGCAGCGCGATGCCACGCTGGCAAGGGTGGGCCAGCTGGCGGCTTCGCTGGTAGCGGCGAGTTAAGGCGGGCCGCCGAAAATTCAGACGCAGCCGGCCTACAGCAATTGCATGGCCACATAGGCGACCACACACACCGAGAAGACCAGCGCGATGATCGCCAGCAGCCCGGCAAGCTGCGCCATGCCCCAGCCTCTCGTATCGGACGGCAATTTGCGGGCTTGTTGCGGGCGGACCTTGGACATGCTTTGATTTTCCCCAGCCGCACAAGGGTGGGCGTGGGAAAAATCCATGTCCCGGCTTCAGCCTGGCGCTGACAGAACCGTAAGATTTTGTGCACCACGCCAGTGGGCGGGCTTTACGCGCCTGGTGCCCGTTCAACGGAAGGGTCAGGCGCCGCGGGCACGGTAAATC
>NZ_JBFUBY010000213.1:0-7125 GCF_056405515.1 Polaromonas sp. P1_G2 | reverse complement strand
CTTCAACCTCGGGTAGCTGGGTGATTTCCCAGGTGTTTTTCGGCGTTTTCGCCACGCGGATCAGGGCGCCGCGGCGGATCTTGATATTGGGGCCGGCCTTGTCGGCCAGGCCGGACTGCGCGGGTTTCAGGCCGTCGCCGGTGATTTCAACGGTTTCGCTGTTCTGGCGCATGGCCAGGATGCGCTTGGGATTGGCCTCGAGCACCACGGCCGACATGACGTCGCCGTTGTCGGGGTTGTCGGTCAGCGCGTCGTCGATGGCGTCTTCGGTTTCCTGGGGATTGGCGGGCAGGTCTATGAATTTCTCGGGGCCGCGGTAGATCTGGCGGCGTTCGTAATCCATGATGCCCTTGCGCAGGGCCTTGTAGGCCACGGTCTGGTCGGTGGCGCGCAGGGTCGTGTAGACGTTCAACCCGCGGGTATAGGTTTCGTCGCCGTACTGGTTGTAGACCAGCTGGCGCACCGTTTCGGCCACGTACTCGGCATGCACCCGGCCGGCGTCGGGCCCGGTCCTGACCTTCAGAGGCTCTTCCTTGGCGGCCTTGGCCTGCTCGGCCGTGATGAAGCCGTTTTCCTCCATGCGCTCGATGATGTAGAGCTGGCGCGCCCGGGCGCGTTTGGGGTTGGCGATGGGGTTGTAGGCCGACGGCGCCTTGGGCAGGCCGGCCAGCATGGCCGCCTCGGAGATCGTGATGTTCTTGAGCGGTTTGCCGAAATAAGCCTCGGAAGCCGCGGCAAAGCCGTAAGCCCGGTTGCCCAGGAAGATCTGGTTCATATAGATCTCAAGGATCTGGTCCTTGGTCAGCATGTGCTCCAGCTTGAAGGTCAGCAGGATTTCGTAGATCTTGCGGGTGTAGCTTTTCTCCGCCGAGAGATAGACATTGCGTGCCACCTGCATGGTGATGGTCGAGGCGCCTTGGCTCTTGGCCCGGCCCACGTTGGCGAAGCCGGCGCGGATCACGCCCAGGTAGTCCACCCCGCCATGGGAGAAAAAGCGCGCGTCCTCAATGGCCAGCACGGCATCTTTCATGACCTGTGGGATGTCCTTGATGGGGGTCAGGCTGCGCCGCTCCTCGCCGAATTCGCCGATCACCACCCCGTCGGCGGAATAAACGCGCAGCGGCAGTTTCGGCCGGTAGTCCACCAGGTCCGAGATGTCGGGAAGGTTGGGGTAGGCAACCGACAGGGCCACGGCGGCAAACAGCAGGACGCTGACGACGCCTGCGAGCAACAGGCCGGTGCTCCACAGCATCAGTTTGACCAGCCAGCGCGGCAGCCAGGACTTGGCTGGCCTTGACGACTTGGCCGGGCCGGGATTTGAATCAGGAGAGGTGGGCGTTGAGGGCATGTAGGCAATCGTAAAGTCGCGTCACTATTATAAAAATCCTGGAAACCGGGGCGTACCGGGCTGGCGCCGCCGCATCACTCTTTTACGTTTGCAGACATCGTCTTACCCCCGCCAGCTCGCTTGCACTCAGTTACAAGCGTCGGCTTTTGACAACGTTCTGGATGTGCGGAACAGGAAAAATCCTTACTGCACAAAGAGCTTACTGCTACTATTCAAGTGATTTCTTAAGTATGCAAGGCTACATATTAGCCGTCATTTGGGGACTGCCTTGATCTCTCTGGGGTCGTTATTCAACCGCCAACAACCCGCTTTGCTGGGTTTGGATATCAGTTCGTCCAGCGTCAAGCTGGTGGAGTTGAGCCGTGACAAGGCCGGTAACCTGGTGCTGGATCGCTGTGCGATCGAGCCCCTGGAGCGCGGCTGGATCACCGACGGCAACGTCGAAAAATTCGACGAAGTCGCCGACGCCGTGCGCCGCCTGGTCAAAAAGAGCGGAACCCGCACCAAAAACGTCGCCATGGCGCTGCCCGCTTCCGCGGTCATCACCAAAAAAATCATCCTGCCCGGGGGCATGACGGATGCCGAACTCGAAACCCAGGTCGAGTCGGAAGCCAACCAATATATTCCCTTCTCCCTGGATGAAGTCAGCCTTGACTTCTGTGTGGTGGGCCCCAGCGCCACCTCCAGCGGCGATGTTGAGGTGCTGATTGCCGCCTCGCGCAAGGAGAAGGTACAGGATCGGGAAGGCCTGGCTGAAGCCGCGGGGCTCAAGCCCATCGTGGTCGATGTGGAGTCTTACGCTTCGCGCCTGGCAACCGCCCGCCTGATCGAAAACCTGCCCAACAAGGGGGTGGACACCATGGTCGCCCTGTTCGAGGTCGGCGCCTTGACCACCAGCATGCAGGTCATCAAGAACGACGAAGTGTTGTATGAGCGCGACCAGGCCTTCGGCGGCGCGCAACTGACGCAGCTGATCGTCCGCCAGTACGGCTTTTCGCCGGAAGAGGCCGAGAGCAAGAAGCGCAGCGGCGACCTGCCGGAAGACTACGGCTCCGGCGTCCTGAAGCCCTTTGTGGAAAGCATGGCCCAGGAAATCGGCCGCGCCCTGCAGTTCTTCTTTACCAGCACCCCGCACAACAAGGTGGACTACGTCATGCTGGCCGGCGGTTCTTCCGCCCTGCCGGGGCTGACCGATTCCGTCACGCAGCAGACCTCGTTCGCCTGCCTCCTGGCCAACCCTTTTGAGGGCATGGAACTGGGCGACAGCRTGCGGGAAAAGAAAATGCGCCGTGAGGCATCGTCTTACCTGACCTCCTGCGGTCTGGCTTTGCGGAGGTTCCTGCAGTGATTCTGGTCAATCTGCTCCCGCACCGCGAAGCTGCGCGCAAGCGCAGGCGCGAAACGTTTTTCGCCACGCTTGGCATGGCCGCCCTGATCGGCGGCTTGATCTGCGGCGCCGTGTACTCCTGGTACCTCGCACAGATCGAAGCCCAGCGCAGCAAGAACAATTTCCTGAAAGTCGAGATCACGCGCCTGGAAGCGCAGATCAAGGACATCGCCACGCTGCAGGCGGAAATCGCCGCATTGAGGGCACGCCAGAACGCGGTGGAAGACCTGCAAGGCAACCGCAATCTGCCGGTCTACCTGCTCAGTGAACTGGTCAAGCAGTTGCCTGACGGCGTGTACATCAACAGCATGAGGCAGGACAACCAGACGGTGTTCATCACCGGCGTGGCCCAGTCCAACGAGCGGGTTTCCGAACTTCTGCGCAACCTGGCCAACAACAGCCCCTGGCTGACCCGGCCGGAACTGGTTGAAATCACGGCCAGCGTGGTGTCGCTGACGCCGCGCGACCAGCGGCGCGTGTCCAATTTCTCCATGCGTGTCGGGCTCAAGCGCCCCGCCGCGCCCAAGGCGCCCGGTTCCGCACCGGCCGGCTCGACGCCTGGTGCCGCGCCGGCGGCTGCGGCGATCCCGGCCAAAGCCTGAAGCAGGTTGAACGATCATGGCAAAAACTCCCAAAATCTCCGTCGATTTCTCGGCGATCCAAAACAGCCTGAAGGCCCAGTTCTCCGGGCTTGACGCCAATGACCCGCCTTCATGGCCGGCGTTGCCGCGCTATCTTCTCTGCGTCGCCGTCACGGTTCTCGTGGTGGTCGCGCTGTGGTTTGTCTGGCTCAGTTCCTCGGACGAAGAACTGACGGCCGAGCAGGCCAAGGAAGTCCAGTTGCGGGAAGACTACAAGAAGAAACTGGTGCAGGCGGTGAACCTTGATGCCCTGAAAAAGCAGCGCGAGCAGGTTCAGCAATATGTGACCCAGCTGGAGAAGCAGCTTCCGAGCAAGGCTGAAATGGATGCCCTGCTTTCGGACATCAACCAGGCCGGCCTGGGCCGCAGCCTGCAGTTCGAGCTGTTCCGGCCGGGGCAGGTCAGCGTTAAAGAGTACTACGCCGAACTGCCCATCGCGGTGCGCGTCACGGGCCGGTATCACGACATCGGCGCTTTTGCCGCGGACATCGCCAATCTCTCCCGCATCGTGACCTTGAACAATTTGAACCTGGTGCCGACCAAAGACGGAAATCTCGTCATGGACACCACGGCCAAGACATTCCGCTACCTCGATCCCGAGGAAGTGGCCCTGCAGCGCAAGAGCGCCCCGGGAGCCAAAAAATGAGGCTTAACAACTATGTGCTGACCAGCGGTCTGGTATTGGCGCTGCTGACGTTGGCGGGTTGCGGTTCGTCCGAGCAGGAAGAACTCCAGCAATGGATGACGGAGCAGCGCAATGCAACCCGGCCCAAGGTCGACCCCCTGCCCGAGCCCACCAAATTCTCGCCGCAGGCCTATAACCAGGAAGGCGCCATTGAGCCCTTCAGCAACCAGAAATTGACGCAGGCGCTCAAGCGTGACTCCAACCAGGCGACGGCCAATGCGGGCCTGATCGCGCCGGAACTGAGCCGGCGCAAGGAACCCCTGGAAGCCTACCCCCTGGACGCGACCTTCATGGTCGGAAGCCTGATCAAGGTGGGCCAGCCGGTGGCGCTGGTCAAGGTCGACAACCTGATTTACCAGGTCCGGGTCGGCAACTACCTTGGGCAGAATTACGGCCGGATCACGCAGGTGGGTGAAACAAGCCTTTCCCTGCGTGAGATCGTGCAGGATGCTGCGGGCGAATGGATTGAGCGGACGGCGACTTTACAGCTATTAGAGGGATCAAAATGAACAAGCAAACATGGGCATTGGCGGCAGAGGGTACAGGAGGCGGCCTGAAGCGTTTGCTTGAACGTGTGTTGCGCGGCGCTTCGTTCAGCATGGCTTTGTCGTTGCTGGCGGCAACGCTGCCGGCGGCCGCACAGGCGCAAAATTCCATTCAATCGGTGACCGGTTCTGTCCAGGGCGGCTCAGAGATCATCCGCATCGACCTGGCCGAGCCTTTGACCGCCATCCCCAACGGATTCACCATCCAGTCGCCGGCGCGTATCGCCCTGGATTTCCCCGGTGTCAGCAATGCCATGGGGCGGACCGCGGTGGACATGAACGTCGGTAACCTGCGCTCGGCGAACGTGGTGCAGGCCGGCGACCGGACCCGCGTGGTGCTCAATCTCAAGGCGCCATCGACTTACAAGGCCGACATACAGGGCAAATCACTGGTGATCACACTGGATCCGTCCTCTTCGGCAAGTGCTTCGCCAGCGGCGCCGGCGCAGGTTTTCGCGGAAAGCCGCAATCGCGACGTGTTGCCGCTCAAGGATGTCGACTTCCGCCGTGGAACCGACAGCGCAGGGCGCATCGTCGTGGGTCTGTCCAATAACGAAGTGGGCGTTGACATACGCCAGCAGGGCCAGACCCTGGTAGTTGAATTCCTGAAGACGGCCTTGCCTGAAGGCCTGCGCCGCCGCCTCGACGTGGCCGACTTCGGCACGCCGGTGCAAACCGTCACAACTTTCCAGACCGGCGACAAGGTCCGCATGGTGGTGGAGCCCAAGGGCGCCTGGGAGCACAGCGCCTACCAGAGCGACAACCAGTTTGTGCTGGAGGTCCGCCCCCTGAAGGTCGACCCGACCAAACTGACCCAGGGACCCGGCTACACCGGCGAGAAACTCTCGCTGAACTTCCAGAACATTGAAATCCGCTCCCTGTTGCAGGTGATCGCCGACTTCACGAACTTCAACATTGTCACTTCAGATTCCGTGACGGGCAGCGTCACGCTGAGGCTGAAGGATGTGCCCTGGGACCAGGCACTGGACATCATTCTCCAGTCCAAGGGCCTGGGCATGCGCAAAAACGGCAACGTACTGGTCATCGCGCCCAAGGACGAATTGGCTGCCAAGGACAAGCTGGACCTGGAATCGCGCAATGCCATCCAGAGTCTCGAGCCTGTTCGCACCCAGTCTTTCCAGATCAATTACGCCAAGGCTGCGGACATCGCGACACAGATCAGCGCCGGCGGAAGCGGGCCGGCGAGCGCCCGTATCCTGTCCCAGYGCGGCAGCGTCATTTCCGAAGCCCGGACCAACCAGTTGTTTGTGACCGACATTCCCTCGAGGCTGGAGGCGGTTCAAAGCCTGATCACCAAACTCGACGTGGCGGTTCGCCAGGTGCTGATCGAGGCGCGCATCGTCGAGGCTTCGGACACCTTCGGAAAATCGCTGGGCGTACGTCTCGGCGGCCAGCCCTTCAACCAGAACACCAACTCGGCGTTCGGCGGCACCTACAGCGCGGCGACGGCGGGCACCAATGCCGGCGAATTTGTGAGCCTGCCGGGCGTGGGCCAGAACGGCTTCTCGGCAGCGACGTTTGCCGTCTCCCTGTTCAACGCGGCCAAGACGCGATTCCTCAACCTCGAAATTTCCGCGTCCGAAGCCGACGGCAAGACCAAGATCGTCTCCAGCCCCCGCGTTGTCACGGCGGACCAGGTGAAGGCGCTGATCGAGCAGGGTACGGAACTGCCGTACCAGCAGGCGACCTCCAGCGGCGCCACGTCCATCAGCTTCCGCAAGGCCAACCTGAAGCTCGAGGTCACGCCGCAGATCACGCCTGAAGGCAACATCATCCTGAACGTCGACGTCAACAAGGACAGCGTGGGCCGCGAAACGGCCAACGGCTTCGCGATCGACACCAAGCACATCCAGACGCAGGTTCTGGTGGAAAACGGCGGGACCGTGGTGATTGGCGGTATTTTTGAGCAGAACGACCGCGACAACGAAACCAAGGTTCCGTTCCTGGGCGACCTGCCGGGCGTCGGCAACCTCTTCAAGCAGCGGACCCGCTCCGCCACGAAATCCGAGCTGCTGGTGTTCATCACGCCCAAGATGCTGACCAACGGATCGGCACTGCGCTGAACCCGGGGGCCGGCTGTGCCGCGAGGCGGGGCCGGTCTGGTGGGAAAATGCAGGTAACGGCGGGCCCTTTGGGGCCTGTCGCGTTTGTGAAGCCGGCCCATTTCCTTTCCCTCCTCCAATCACGCATCCCGGGGCGAATGCCCCCAGACTCCATTGAATGCAAACCCGTTGAGAATCGCCTGCGTGGGCCTGCCGGGTTCGGGGAAGTCCACCGTCGGCCGGCATCTGGCCCGCAAAATAGGGCTGCGCTTCATCGATTCGGACCAGGTCATCGAGCAGCGCATCGCCTGCTCCATCCGCGAGTTTTTCGAGCGCGAGGGTGAGAACGCCTTCCGCGATATCGAGCAGCAGGTGATCGACGAGCTGACGCAGGGCCAGTCCTGCGTGCTGTCCAGCGGCGGCGGGACGGTGCTGCGCCCCGCCAATCGCCAGCAC
>NZ_JBFUBY010000212.1:0-7214 GCF_056405515.1 Polaromonas sp. P1_G2 | reverse complement strand
GTCCAGCGTTTGCGCGCTATCACGCGCCTGCCAGTCGCGGGCCAGTTGCTCGGCGGCGGCCGGGTCGGCAGCGTGGCCGAGCATGAAGGTCAGCGTCAGGCTCTGGCCCGGTGCAAGCATGAAGTGGCCCGCCAGCGCAGCGCAGGGGTCTGCGCCCCCTGCGGCGCTTTGGCCCAGCGCGGCGGGAATCACCAGTCGGCCCGCCGCGTCGAAGAACTCGCTTCGATCGCAGGTCCACTGCAGCGGGCCGGGCAAGCCGGCGGCGGATAAAAAGGCCGTGTTGCCGCCGAAGCCGGCGCGGCTTTCACGCTGTTTGGCGAGCACGGCCGTGAAGGCCGGGTCGTCGGATTTCCAGGCGCGGACAGTGCGGCGTTCGTGGCGCGCGGCGCCCATTTGCCACTCGACCATGGCAAGCGCGCGCAACCGGCGCGTTTCGCCGCCCTGGTTGTGCAGTTGCAGTTGCACAAGCTTGACAGGCTCGTTGATGTCGACAAAATACGTGGTCTCCACCTTCAGCGCGCCGTGCAGGGATTCAAAGGCGGAATAGCCCTGGCCGTGGCGCACGCGGCAAGATGCGCCGCTGTCGGCGCAAGCGCTCAAGGGCAGCAGTGCCTGCGTGTCCAGGTCCTGCAGCAGGTAGTGTTCAAAACAGGGGTCGGCCACCGGGTCGTTGGACCAGGGCGTGAGCTGGTGCAGCCGGCTGTTGACCGCCCAGGTGTAGCCGGCGCCGGCTTCAGAGACCTGGAAGCCGAAGGCGGAATTGGCGATCACGTTGACCCAGGGGCGGGGCGGGCGATGGGCTTCGTCCACCACAAACTGGAACTCGCCGGTGGCGGCATCAAAGTGGCCTTGCGGTGCTTGCGCGGTACCGGCGGCGTGGGGCGCGGGCAGCAGGGCCCTGGCGGGCGTGCCGGTGCGCTGCGGGTTGCCGATGGCTTGAAGTGCCGCGGCCTGCTGCTCCAGCGGCCGGCCGTCGGCCACGAGGATGACCCGCGCCAGGCCCGTGAGGGCGGCTTTCTCGGAAGGCACGATCTCCTGCTCGCGCAGCAGGAAAAAACCGCCGGCGTCCCGGCCCGGAAAGCTGTTTTCAGCCTGCCGCAGCGTGCGGTCGCGCAAGGCGAGGATGTCGCGCTGCAGCGGCATCAGGTAGGAGTTGACCTCGCTGTTGAGGATCACCACGTCGGCGGTCAGCCCGCAAAAACTCCACCAGGGCTGGGCCTGCAGCAGGGAGTGCACCAGCGCCATGCCGTTGCTGGAGTGGATGAGCACCAGCACGATGGGCTTGTCACCGGACAAGCCGAAGCGCCAGAGCTGGCGCTGGTCCACCAGGCCACGCTCACCCACCGCGCGGGTGCAGCTGTACATCAGCGCGGTGTTGAGGTCCTGCAGCGCGGCGTTTTCCTCGGGGTCCACGCCGAGGTCGCGCAGCCGCACCTGGGCCAGCGTGGCGGCCATGCGGGTGGCGCGTTCCACGTGCATGGGCTGCAGGTATTTGTCGATGCGCGCGGCCAGCTCGTCGGTGTCGGGCGCGGCGGCGGTGGCAAAGCTGAGCCTTGCCACACCGCCGGCCGGGATGCGTATGCGCACGCGCAGCCCGGCCACCGGGTCCAGCCCGTTGATGGGCGCGCCGCCTTCGCCGTGGATCTGCGTTTGCAGCGCGGGCTCGGCGGGGCCGCGGTTGCGCCCCAGGAAGGCACGGCGGTCCGCGATGAAGTCGATGGACCGCACGTTGGCCTCCGAATCCGCCAGGAAGTGCGCCACCGCCATGGCCGGGTCGCCTTGCAGCCGGGCCTTGCGCGTCAGCAGCAGTGCGCGCCACTCGGCGTGCCACTGGGTCTCGATGAACAGATTGGAGAAAGCCGGATGGGCTTCGTCGGCGCGCGGGTCGGTCAGCACGGCCTCAAAACATGACACGACGTCCAGCGTGATATCGGCGCTGGAGACGTTGTGCAGCGTGACGGTGCGTATCTCGGTGTCGTCTTCGGGGCTGACAAGCACGGTGGTCCGCATTTCCAGCTGGTCCGATGCCGCATCAAACTGCACGCGGTCGGCCAGGAAGGTGGCCTTGTAGCGCCAGTCCGGGTGCGGCGCGGGGTGCAGCGTGAGGGACGAGAGCCGGTCCTGGCCCGCCGGGCGCAGGTAAATGAAGGTGCCGCAGGCATCGCGCAACAGGTCGTCGCGCCAGCGCGAAATGTTCCAGGTCTTGTCGCCGCTGCGCCAGCGGCTGACGCCGGCGCCGTTGGCGCGAAGGGCCACGCTGTAGCGCCCGTTCGACAGCAACTGGGTAGGCTGCCAGCCGGGCGCGGCGGGGTCCAGTTCGCGCGAGTGGTAGAGCCGGGCCTGGGCCGTGTCGTCCGGCTCGGGGAGGGCGCGGGGATCGGCGCTTTCAATGATCTGGCGCGGCGTCTTTTCATGCAGCAACGACTCAAAGGCCTGCATCAGCGGCGCCGAGGAGAACCAGCGCCGCGGTGCTTCGTCGCACAGCACATTGCACAGCGCCACCAGCGACATGCCCTGGTGGTGCGCCATGAAGGTGTTGACCAGGCTCAGTGCCTGCGCGCCGGGCTGGCGCGCGACGGTGAAATCCAGCGCATCGGCAAAACCATACTCACCGCGCGCCCCCCATTGGTCGAGCTGGCGCAGGTTGGCCACCGCCTGCTGCGGATCAAACTGGGTGGCCATCACGCTGGCATAGGGTGCGACCACGCGGTCCGTGGGCGGCGTGCGGCGCAGGGCCAGGCGCGGCACGCCGAAGGGCGAGTACTGGAAGGCCAGCGTGTGGTCCTGGGCGAAATAGGCCGATTCCGAGACACCCCAGGGCAGACCCTGGGATTCGCCGTAGGCCTGCTGCTCCTTGACCGCGGCCAGGCCGGAGACATGCAGCAAGCCTTCGTCGGGCTCCATCATCACCAGCGAGGGCATCAGGTATTCAAACATCGAGCCCGACCAGGATTTGAGGCCGGGCGTGACGCCGACGGTCAGGAAGGCCCGGCCCAGCGCCTGCCAGTGGCGCCGGGGTACGTCGCCTTTGGCAATCGCCAGGAAGCTGGTGAGGCGCGACTCCGATGCCATCAGGTCGTAAAAGCTCGCGTCCAGCGCCTGCTCATGCACGCGCAGGCCGATGTGAAAAAGGTGGCGCTTGCTGCTGTAAAGGCCGCTGAAGTCCATGGCCATGCACAGCTTTTCGGAGCGCTCGCCGAGCGCCATCAAGCGGGCGGCTTCAGCCGGCTCGGTACCCGCCTGGATCGCCAGCTGGCGAAGGGACTGCGCCACCGCCAGCAGGTGGCCTGCGAGGTTGCCGCTGTCCACGGTGGAGACATAGGCCGGCAGCAGCACTTGCAGCGTGCGCGTTTCATACCAGTTGAAGAGATGGCCCTTGTGCTTGGGCAGGGCTTCCACCGTGTCCAGCGTGGCGGCCAGCCGTTTGGCCATTTCGGTGCCGGTGATCCAGCCGAATTCGCGCGCGCAGGCCACGGCCAGCAAATAAAGGCCGATGTTGGTGGGCGAGGTGCGGTGGGCCAGCGTGGGCTCCGGCTCCATTTGCAGGTTGTCCGGCGGCAGGTGCTGGTCTTCGGGGCCCACACACCGTTCAAAGAAACTCCAGGTCTGGCGCGCCAGTTTCAGGAGGTAGTCGCGGTCGGTGGCGTTCAGCGCGCCGTGCGGCGCGCGCATAGCCGGCTTGCTGCCCCACCAGGCGATCACCGGCGCCAATGCCCACAACAGGAAGAGCGCGGGGCCGGCTACCGGATGGGGACTCCAGGCGGCGGCCACGGCGAGCGCTGCGCAGGCGGCGACCACGGCGGCATGGCCGCGCACAAAGGTGTCCAGTGTGTATTGCGCCGAGGCCTGCGCCTGGGCGGCGGTGGTCCACTGCAGCAGGCGCCGGCGGCTGAAGGCCAYGCGCCAGAGAGCCCTCGCCACGGCGTCGGCCATGAGGGCGGCCTGCACCGCCAGATGGCTGAACTGCCAGGCCGCCTGCGCCAGGGCGCGGCCCACATCGCGCATGCCGACGTCAAAAAAGTGCAGCCAGGCGATGCCGCGGCGCGTGGGAATCAACCCCGCCAGTGCGCCCATCAGCGGGCCGGCCAGGAAGGCCAGGAAACTCAGGGCCAGGGCGGTGCCCAGCGGCAGCGCACCGGTGAAGACCAGCCACGCCAGCAGCGCGAAGCAGGCCGGCGCGATCAGCGAGCGGCGCAGGTTGTCGGCCATGCGCCACAGGCCCAGGGCATCTATGCCGAAGGCGGCGGGGCGCAGCATCAGCGGCAGCAACTGCCAGTCGCCGCGCGTCCAGCGGTGCACGCGCGAGGCCGCCACGCCGGCATGGTGCGGGTGGTCTTCCATCAGCACCACGTCGCCCGCATAGCCGCAGCGCGCGATGCTGCCCTCGAGCAGGTCGTGGCTCAGAATGGCGCCTTCGGGCAGCCGGCGGTCCAGCACGGCGTGCACGGCCTCGACATGCAGCAGGCCCTTGCCGGTGAAATTGCCCATGCCGAACACGTCCTGGTAGAGGTCGGAGGTGCCGCTGCTGTAAGGGTCCAGCCCGCGCTGGCCGGCAAAGAGGCTATGGAATACCGACCGCTCGTGGTGCGCCGACAGCGGCGTGGCCACGCGGGGCTGCAGGATGCCGTAGCCGGCGGTCACACGCCGGGTTTTGCGGTCGATGTGCGGAGTGTTGAGCGGATGCGCGGCAATTGACACGAGTTCGCGCAGTGACCCCGCGGGCAGGGTGGTGTCGCTGTCCAGCGTGACCACGTAGCGTGTGCCTTCGGCCAGCCGCGTGTCACCGCCGACGGGCAGGAAGCCGGGCGCGGAGCGCTGTGCCAGGTGGCGCAGCAGCATCTCGAGCTTGCCGCGCTTGCGCTCCCAGCCAATCCAGCGGCGCTCGCCGGCCGACCAGGTGCGCGGGCGGTGCAGCAGCACAAAGCGGGCGGGCGCGCCCTGGGCCACGGGGTAGGCCGCGTTCAGGGCACGCAGCCGGGCCAGTGCATCGTCCAGCAGGGCCTGGTCACCGGGCGTGCGTTCGGTGTCGGCGTCGGCCCAGTCGGTGAGCAGCGCGAATTGCGCGTTGGCCTCCCGGCTGGCCAGCCAGTGCAGATGCAGGCGGTGCGCCAGCTCGCCGTTGGCTTCAATCGACGACAGCATGGAGGGGATCACCACCAGCACGCGGTGCTCGGGCGGAATGCCGGCGCTGAAGTCCAGGCGCGCCAGCGGCTGTATGCGGGTGGATTCGGCGATCAGGCGATGGATCAGCGCGACGACGGCTTCGGAGGCCGGCCATGCCATGAGGAACACCGCCACCCAGGCGGGCCAGGGCAGCAGCAGCACGGTCAGCGGGTGAAGCGCCCAGGTGAGCAGCGCGGCGGTGCCCGCGGCCCAGGCGGCCGCGAACAGGGGCAGGCGCCAGGCGCGCGGCGTTTCGGAGGCGGGCAAAGCCTTGCGCGGGCCCGCCGCCGGGCGCAGCGCGGCCTCGAGCAGCGGACGGCCCGGGCCTATCAGGTAGTAGCCCGCGGTGCGCGCGACCATGGAGTTGTTGGGCTGGCGTGCCGCGGCCAGAACGGCTTCGGCGACGGCGCGCTCCGATTTTCCGCTTTGCTGCGCCAGCCGCTCCATGGCGCGTGTGATCTGCTGGCGCGTCATCTCGCTTTCGCGTGAGAAGCTGGGCAAACGGCGCAGTACCTGCAGGGAATGGCTGACGGGCTCGATCAGCTCGACCCATTCGACCTGTCCGATCAGCCGCAGGGTGGTGATGATGTTGCTGACGGTCAGGTTGGCGGCCACCTGCACGGTTTGCCCTTCGCCGATCATGCCCAGGGCGTCGGTGCAGTGCTGCTCCGTCCAGCGCACCAGCAGGAGTGCCGGATGCAATTCGGGTTCTGTGCGCTCGACGGGCATGCGCTGCCACAGCTGGGTGAGGTAGCTGCGCTCCAGGCCGTGGGCCTGCATGAGCGCCAGCAGTTCGTCGAGGTCGCGCAGGCTCAGCGCGTCGGCTTGGTCCCAGGCGGCGTGGGCCACCTCGCGCGCGACCTTGTTCCAGGCGATGCGGTCGGCCATGCGGCGCAGGTTTTCCAGCAGCACCACGCGCAGGGTGGTGGGCAAGGCCCAGAGTTCGCCGAGGTTGAGCTCGCTGACCTCCTGGTAGGCATGCAAAAAGGCGGTGAACAGCACCGGGTCCAGCACGCTGTCGGTGTGCGCCACATAGGCCCAGGCGATGCCGTAGACGCGCGGCAGGCCCTGCAGGGGCTTGTCAGCCAGCTTGGGCAGGTCGGCGTAATAACGGTGCGGCACGCCCTCCTGGATCTGCTGCAGCTGCGCCTCGACCAGGTGAAAGTTGTCGAGCAGCCATTCGGCCGCGGGCGTGACGTAATGGCCGCTGAGCGAGGTCAGCGCAATGTAGTCGTAGGCCAGGCGGATGGCGGCGATATTCTCCTGCACGCGCGGGAAAAACGGCGGGCCGCTGTGCTCGCTGCCGGCGGGTAGCACGGCTTGCGCTGCGGCCAGGCTGCGGCCGTGCTCTTCAAAACGCTGGGCGCCGAAGAGCTCAGCGCGTATGGGCTGCTGTATGTCACTGCGGGGCGTGGCAAGAAGTTGCCGGGCGTAGGCGCTTAAGGTGTCCAGCCGCTCGACGACAGCCGTAGCCACTCGCTCAGGCTATGGCAAGAAGGCCGAGGCAGAGCGCCACGATGAGCGCAACCGTCACGATGCGCGGCGACATCACGGAATGCGCGGATTGCAAGCCGGTCTGGAGCGTGAAGAAACGGCCGCGCGAATGCGCGCACTGGTCCATGTGCGACGCCAGGTCGGCGGCGTCGGTGGAAACAAAATCGGTGTGAAGGGCCGACGGCCTGTCGGCCATGATCTCCAGGGTGGTCATGATTTTGCGCTCCGGGGTGGGGAGCACGGCGATGCGGGATGCCGCATCGCGCCGTGCTGTCTCCATCCTAGGGAGCGCGGGCCGGCGGCGCCATCGGAAGAGGCTGGAGTTGGTCTAGGACAAAGCCTACAGTGGGGGTTTTGGGCATCCCTGCGGCTGTCCGCACTCCCTCTGTTCTCTTTGCTGAGGGCTGCTGGCCGGGGGTTGCCCGGCGGCAACTTACTTTTCTTTTGCTTCGCCAAAAGAAAAGTAAGCAAAAGAAAAGGCGACCCTGGTTGCTGCGTCCCTTCGCTTCGCTACGGGCAACCTGCGGTGCTCGGTTCAGGCGGGGTCTCGCTAAACT
>NZ_JBFUBY010000211.1:0-8900 GCF_056405515.1 Polaromonas sp. P1_G2 | reverse complement strand
GCCCTGTACCGCCTGACAGCCAGCCAGCTCCCTGGAGGAAGCGCCGCGAATGCCTGAAGAAATGTCCAAGCCGGCTGCGCCGGAGCCCACAGACCTCTCCGCCTGGGCGCCCATCAAGCGCCCGGTGTTCCGCATGTTGTGGAGCACCTGGCTGGTCGCCAACATCTGCATGTGGATGAACGACGTGGCGGCGGCCTGGATGATGACCTCCATGACCACCTCGCCGATCTGGGTGGCGCTGGTGCAGTCGGCCTCCACCTTGCCGGTGTTCCTGCTGGGCCTGCCCAGCGGGGCGCTCGCCGACATCCTGGACCGGCGCCGCTACTTCATCATGACGCAGTTCTGGGTGGCCGGCGTGGCCACGCTGCTGTCCATCACGGTGATCTCGGGTGTCATGACGCCCGCCCTGCTGCTGGCGCTGACGTTTGCCAACGGCGTGGGCCTGGCGATGCGCTGGCCGGTGTTCGCCGCCATCGTGCYGGAACTGGTGCCGCGCGTGCAGCTGCCCGCCGCGCTGGCGCTCAACGGCGTCTCCATGAACGCCTCGCGCATCGTCGGCCCGCTGGTGGCCGGCGCGCTGATCGCCGGCGCCGGCACTGAATACGTCTTTGTGCTCAACGCCGTGCTGTCGGTAGTCTCGGGCTTTGTCATCATGCGCTGGCGGCGCGACCACGCGCCCAGCCCGCTGGGGCGCGAGCGCCTGGTCAGCGCCATGCGCGTGGGCCTGCAGTTCGTCGGCCAGTCGGCGCGCCTGCGCGCGGTGCTGCTGCGCATCGCCATCTTCTTTTTCCATTCCACCGCCCTGCTGGCCCTGCTGCCGCTGGTGGCGCGCGGCCTGCACGGCGGCGATGCCGGCACCTTCACGCTGCTGCTGGCCTCCATGGGCGCCGGCGCCATCGTCGCCGCGCTCAACCTGCCGCGGCTGCGCCAGATGATGCCGCGCGACGTGCTGGTGATGCGCTCCACGATGCTGCAGTCGGTCTCCATGGCGGCCATGGCCTATGCGCCCAACGCCTGGGTGGCGGTACCGGCCATGGCGCTCAACGGCATGGCCTGGATCACCTGCGCCAATTCGCTCAGCGTCTCGGCCCAGCTGGCGCTGCCCGACTGGGTGCGCGCCCGCGGCATGTCGATGTACCAGATGGCCATCATGGGCGCCAGCGCCGCCGGCGCCGCGCTGTGGGGCCAGGTGGCCACGCTGAGCAGGGTCTCCACCGGCCTGCTAGTCGCCGCCGCCAGCGGCACCGCTGTGATGCTGGTGGCAAAGCACCTGGTGTCCGACCTCAGCATCGAGGAAGACATGACGCCCTCGCGCCAGTTCAAGGCGCCCGTGGCCGAAGAGCCGCCCGGCGTGGGCAATGTGGTGGTGACGATTGAATACCTGGTGGACCCGGCGCGCGCCGACGACTTCCGCGCGCTGATGCAGGAAAGCCGCCGCAGCCGCCTGCGCCAGGGCGCGCTCGAGTGGGAACTGCTGCGCGACGTGAACCGCCCCGGCCGCTTTGTCGAGCAGATCGTCGACGAATCCTGGACCGAACACCTGCGCCGCTTCGACCGCGTCACCGCCAGCGACGTGGCGCTGCGGGAGCGCAAGCTGGCGTTTCACATTGGCGAGGAGCCGCCCGTGGTGTCGCGGTGTGTCGTCGAAAGCCTGGTGCGGACCTGATTTGGCAACTCAGGTGGCGCTTGCCGTATACCGTTCAAAGCCCCGCGCCCGCAGCTCACAAGCCGGGCACGTCCCACACCCATAACCCCACGCATGGCGGTGCACACGATCACCCAGGTAGCAGGTGTGGGTGTGCTCCACGATCAGTTTCACCAGCGCCTCGCCGCCGCCCGGCTCGCCTGACTTCTCACCAATGTCATGCGCCAGCCGCCAGGTATCCGCCTTGTCTATCCACATCAGCGGCGTTTCGATCAGGAAGCGCTTGTCCATGCCCAGCGACAGCGCCAGCTGCATGGCCTTCATGGTGTCGTCGCGGCAGTCGGGGTAGCCTGAAAAATCGGTTTCGCAGACGCCGGTGACCAGCACCTGCAGGTCGCGCCGGTAGGCCAGCRCCGCCGCCAGCGTGAGGAACAGCAGGTTGCGCCCCGGCACAAAGGTGTTGGGCAGGCCCGAGCTTTCCATCTTGAAGGCCACGTCGCGGGTCAGCGAGGTGTCGCTGACCTGTCCCAGCACCGCCAGGTCCAGCAAATGGTCTTCGCCGAGCTTGTGGGCCCACTGCGGAAACTGCTGCTTGATTTCACGCAGCACATTGAGGCGCGCCTCCAGTTCCACCTTGTGGCGCTGGCCGTAGTCAAAGGCCACGGTCTCGACGCGTTCGTATTTGGACAGCGCCAGGGCCAGGCAGGTGGTGGAGTCCTGCCCGCCGGAAAACAACACGAGTGCGGAAGTGTGCATGCCGGTTACCTCCTTGCCTTAGATCAGCTTTCGTTTCGCCAGGCTTTTCATCAGCGCCGAGATACCGAAGGTCCAGGGCGCGGCCTTGTCGGAAGTGGTGACGCGGTTGACCAGGCTGCCCAGCTGCGGCGTGGCCACCGTGACCACGTCACCGACCACATGGGTAAAGCCCTGGCCGGGGCCGTGACGGTCCTGCGTGGGCGCGAACATGGTGCCCAGGAAGAGCATGAAGCCGTCCGGGTACTGGTGGTTGGCGCCTATGGCCTGTGCCACCAGGTCCAGCGGGTCCCGGCTGATCTTGCTCAGCGAGCTGCCGCCCTTCATCTCAAAACCCTCGGGGCCGGTCACCGTCATGTTCAGGTCGCTGCGGCGCACGTGGGCAATATTGAACTTGTCGTCGAACAGGCGGATGAAGGGGCCGATGGCGCAGGAGGCGTTGTTGTCCTTGGCCTTGCCCAGCAGCAGCGCGCTGCGGCCTTCGAAGTCGCGCAGGTTGACATCGTTGCCCAGCGCCGCACCCACCGTCTCGCCACGCGAATTGACAGCCAGCACGATCTCGGGCTCAGGGTTGTTCCAGTGGCTGTGCGGGTGTATGCCGACTTCAGCGCCAGTGCCCACCGCGCTCAGCGGCTGGCTCTTGGTGAAGATCTCGGCGTCGGGGCCTATGCCGACTTCCAGGTATTGCGACCACACGCCCTGGGCGATCAGCACTTCCTTGAGTTTGTCCGCCTCGGGCGAGCCGGGCTTGATGCTGCTGAGGTTGTCGCCGATCACGCCGACCACGGCCTTGCGCACCGCCTCGGCCTTGCTGGCGTCGCCGCGCGCCTGCTCTTCAATCACGCGCTCCAGCATGGAGGCGACAAAAGTCACGCCGGCCGCCTTGAGCGCCTGCAGGTCGCAAGGCGCCAGCAGCCAGGGCAGCGCAGGCTTGCGCGCATCGGCCGCGGAATTGGCCAGCACCTCGGCCGTGCCCGCCAGGCGCGGCAGCGAGGGCGCGGCGGCGCGCACGGCCTTGGCCACACCGGGTAGTTCCAGCAGCTGGCTGGCCGTGGCGGCCACGCTGGACAGGTCGAAGACGCTGTCGGGCGTGACCAGCGCCAGCACGGGCCCGGTGCCCTCTACCCACACGCGCCCGACCAGCAGGGCATCGGCGGCATCAACAGGCAGGGCGGAAGCAAGGCTCAAGGAGTTTTTCATGATGAAGGAATGGGGTTTGCGGAAGGGAACGGTGCGCCCAAAATCGGGCCCAGGCCGCCAATACTACAGGGGACGGAAGGCCGCCGGCGCCGCTACACTGAAATGCCCCCGCCCTCATGGGCAGCCCCACCCCACTCCCTGATCAATATGCCCCTCACCCCTGAACAGATCACGCAGGCCGCCACGGAGTTGACCGCCCGGCGAAACAGCGGCCAGCCCGGCCCGCGCCTGCCCGAAAGCTGCCGCCCGCTGGACCTCGAAGACGCCTGGCAGGTGCAGCAGGCCGTCACCCTCGGCCTGGGCCAGGCGGTGGGCGGCTGGAAGGCCTCGCCGCCCAGCCCCGGCAAGCTCGTGATGGCGCCGATCTACCGGCCCGCCATCAGCCGCGCCGCTATCTGTACCGTGGCTTTTCCCGCAGACAGGGAGGACAGCGTGAAAGTCGAGCCCGAGCTTGCCTTCGTGCTGGCCAAAGATTTGCCCGCGCGTGAGCAGCCCTATACCGAGGCCGAGATCGATGCGGCGGTGGGCGCGGTACATGCCGCACTCGAAATCTGCGCGAGCCGCTATGCCGACCCCAGCGGCCTGCCTTTCCCCGAGATGCTGGCCGACGGCCTGGTCAACAACGGCCTGTGGCTGGGACCTGAGCTGGCGGCGCCCGAGGCCGCGGCCTTTGAACTGAGCTGGCAGGCCGGCAACGGACCCCGGCAAACAGCCCAGGCCAAACACCCCAACGGACACCCGCGCGCGCCGCTTTACTGGCTGGCGAATTTTCTGCGCGAGCGCGGCCCGGGCCTGAAGGCCGGACAGGCCGTCATCACCGGCTCCTATGCCGGCGTGCTGACGGTGCCGGCCGATCAGACGGTGACATTTGAATACACAGGGCTGGCCCGTTTTGAGGTCGAATTCCGCCGAGATATATAGGTCTGGAAATGGCCGCTAACAGCCGCTAATGCCGACGCGGCTTGCTAAGCTGTACACCCTTCTTCTTTTCCCCAGCGGAGATACCATGCGAGCCCTTCACCACCCGCAGTTTTTGCAACTCCATCAGGCACCCGGCAACATCCTGCTGTTGCCCAACGCCTGGGACGCAGCCAGCGCAAAACTCTTTGAAGCATCCGGCGCCGCGGCCGTGGCCACCAGCAGCGCTTCGCTCGCCTGGGCTTGCGGTTATGCCGACGGCGGCGCGTTGCCGCCGGACGAACTGCTGCATGCGGTCAGCAACATCACCCGTGTCCTGAAGGTGCCGCTGACTGTCGACATGGAAGACGGTTACAGCACCGACCCGGCCGAGGTGGGACGGCTGGCAGCCGCGGTGGCGTCGGCCGGTGCTGTGGGCATCAACCTCGAAGACGGAAGCGGCGCGCCTGCGCTGCTGATGGAAAAAATACGCGCCATCCGAACAGCGCTCAAAGGCACGCCGCTGTTCGTCAATGCCCGCACCGACGTCTACCTGCGCAAGCTGAAAGTCGATAGCACCCCGGCCCAGGCCAGCATCGCCCGCCTGAAGCTGTACCAGCAGGCCGGCGCCGACGGCGCTTTTGTGCCCGGCCTCACGGCCATACCCGAAGTGGAAGAAATCTGCGCGGCCGTCAGCATGCCGCTCAACCTGATGGCCATGCCCGGCTTGCCGGCCGTCGCCGCGCTGCAGGCGGCCGGCGTGCGGCGCCTCAGCGTGGGGCCTGCCCCTTTCCAGGTGGCCTATGAACACGCCCGGACCAGCGTCGAGGCCTTGCTCAAACAAGACCTGTCGCCGCTGCTGGGCCCCAAGCTCGACTACTCGGCCATGAATGCCTTGCTGGCGGCTCGCTAGTCGATTCATCAATTCACTCCATGTCCCCGAACATCGCCTGACTCCCCCTGGGATTCAGGCGATTTTTCATGGATTTCATCTTTTTTGGGGGTGGCGTCACAAACGGCAAAGCTGGATCGTCAATACGGTGTGACATCCAACTTTTAAACGTTTTTTAAAGGAAACCACCATGACTGCCACTGCCGCTACCGCTGCCAACACCGCTCCCGTCCGCATTGACCTCGCCATTCCCGACGTTTTCCCCGCCTTGCTCAAGGTCAGTGAAACCATAGCCGCCCAGGGACTCGACAAAAAACTTCAGCACCTGATCCACCTGCGCGCCTCGCAAATCAACGGCTGCGCCTTCTGCGTGAAGATGCACCTGCGCGAAGCCCGTGAAGACGGCGAAAGCAACGACAGGCTGGACCGCCTCGTCGTCTGGGCCCACGTCAACGACTTCAGCGAAGCCGAGAAAGCCGCCCTGGCCTGGACGGAAGCCCTGACCACGCTCGACCACAAGACCGACTACGCCAGCCTGCGCGGCCGCCTGCGCCAATCGTTCACCGACAAGGAAATCGGCGCGCTGACCGCTAACATCGGCCAGATCAACCTCTGGAACCGCATCCAGGTCTCTGCACACTAAGGTTCGTCATGGAAAACATCGACCCCACCGCCGTGTTTGAAGAAAGGCGCAGGCATCTGTTCGGCCTGGCCTACCGCATCCTCGGTTCGCGGGCCGATGCCGAAGACGCCGTGCAGGACGTCTTCATCAAGTGGCTGGCGGCCGACCACGCCAGCATCGCGACGCCGGCCGCCTGGCTCACCACCATCTGCACGCGGCACTGCATAGACATGCTGCGCGACGCCCAGCGCAGCCGGGTCGACTATGTCGGCACCTGGCTGCCCGAACCGATCCAGACCCGCACTGACGAAACGCCCGAAACCCACGCGTTGCTGGCCTCGTCCCTGAGCATGGCTTTTTTGCTGCTGCTGGAGCGGCTCACGCCAAAAGAACGCGCGGCCTACCTGCTGCACGAGATTTTTGAAACACCCTATCCCGACATCGCCGAGATGCTGGACATGGAAGAAGCCGCCTGCCGCAAGCTGGTCTCACGCGCCAGCACCAACATCGCCCAGGGCAAGGTGCGGCACGTGACGCCGCCCAAGGTGCAGGACGACCTGCTCAGCGCTTTCCGTGAAGCCATCAGCGCCGGCAGCACCGAGGCACTCGCCGGGCTGCTGTCTGACGACATCGCCGTGTGCGCCGACAGCGGCGGCAAGGTCAGCTCCATCGACGGCGTGTTTCAGGGCAAGGGCAGCGTGCTCACCCTCATCGCCACCCAGCTGGCGCGCTACTGGGCCGCCTACGAGTGGCTGCCCTGCGAGATCAACGGCGGCCGCGCCATCCAGCTGCGCGCGAACGACGGCGAAATCGCCGCGGCCATCACCTTCGCCTACAACGACGAAGGCAAGGCCACCAACATCTACATCATGCGCAACCCCGACAAGCTCGACGGCCTGCATTTCGGGCCTGAAGCGCTGGCATGAACAGCCCACCCACGGGCTGGGCAGCCCTGCTGACCGGCGTCAACGCCGTGCGCACGCTGGCCCTGGTCGGTGGCGTGGCCCTGCATGCCATCAACCTCTACATAGGCACCACCATTCTCCCGTCCGTCGTGCGCGACATCGGCGGGCTCGAGTTCTATGCCTGGAACACAGCGCTGTTTGTGGTGGCCTCCATCATCAGCGCCGCCATGGCGACGCAGGTGCTGGGCAAGCTCGGGCCGCGCTTTGCCTATGTGCTCGGCGCCGCGATCTTTGCCCTGGGCTCGCTGGCTTGCGCGCTGGCGCCGTCCATGCCCGTCATGCTGGGCGGGCGCGTGGTGCAGGGCTTTGGCGGCGGCCTGCTGCTGGCCCTGCCCTACGCCATGATCCGCCTGCTGTATGACGAAGCCTTGTGGTCCCGGGCGATTGGCCTGCTGTCGGGCATGTGGGGCGTGGCCACACTGGTCGGGCCGGCCATAGGCGGTGTGTTTGCCCAGATGGACGCCTGGCGCATGGCCTTTGGCGCGCTGATTCCGGCGGCGGCGCTGTTCACGCTGCTGGCCGTCAGCGTGATTCCGCGGCGCAACACCCCCAGCAGCCCGGCATCGCCGGTGCCTTGGGCGCAGCTCTTTTTGCTGGCCGGCGCGGTGTTTGCGGTGTCCGCCGGCAGCGTCAGCCCGCAGGTGGCCTGGAATGCCGGGGGCGTGGCAGTCGCGATAGCGCTCAGTACCTTGCTGGTCATGGTCGACAAGCGCGCCGCCAAGCGTTTGCTGCCTAAAGACGCCTTTCGCCCCGGAACGCTGGGCGCGCTCTACCTCGCAATGGCGCTGCTGGCCATGATGGTCACGTCCACGGAGATTTTTTCGCCGCTGTTTTTCCAGGTGCTGCATGCGCAGACGCCGCTCGCCTCCGGCTACCTCGCCGCCATCATGTCGGCGGGCTGGACCTTGGGTTCACTCATCAGCTCCAGCGCTACCGGCAGCCGGGCCAGGCTGGCGATCCGCGTCGCACCGGTGCTGGCACTCGCGGGCCTGGTGGGCATGGCGGTGCTGATGCCCTCGCCCAGCGACGGCAGCTGGCAAGTGCTGGCCCCGATCTGCATCGCCATGGTGGCCGTGGGCTTTGCCGTGGGCATCGCCTGGCCGCACCTGAGCACCCGTGTGCTGCAGATCGCGCCGCAGGGCGAAGAAGACCTTGCGGCCTCTTCCATCATGACGGTGGAGCTGTTTGCCACGGCCATGGGCGCGGCGCTGGCCGGCATGTTGGCCAACCTGGGCGGGCTGAGCAGCCCCGGCGGTTTGCCGGGGACGGCCGGCGCGGCTCAATGGCTGTTCGCCGTTTTCACCATAGCGCCCGCGCTATGCCTGCTGACCTCGCGGCAGACCGCGGGTTCAGGCTCGCCAGCGATCAGACAAACAGCAGACAAGGCCTCGTGAAGCAGCCCCGGCTTGCGCCGGTGTCTTACTTCCGCGAACGGAGCGCGTCCACGCTCCAGGCGCCGCCGCCGGCAGCGGCAAAGAACAGGAAGACAAAGCAGAACAACACAGCCGACTCGCCGCCATTCAGCATGGGCGATGCCACAAAGCCTTTGGACGCATGGCCCATGAAATAAGCAAATGCCAGGAGGCCCGACAGCACAAAGGCCACGGGACGCGTGAAGAGGCCGATCAGCAACAGCGCACCGCCAAAGAGTTCCAGGATGCCGGCAAAGCCAATCAGCGACATCACCTGCAGCCCGTCGAAATAGGCCACGTGGGGAAAGCCCAGCAGCTTGGCTGTGCCGTGCTGAATCAGCAAATAAGCGGAAACAATGCGAAGCACCGACAGTGCGCGTGAAGTCAGCTGGTCGTTCTGGGCAAAAGCCATGGGATTCCCTCCGTTAAAAGGGAGTCTGAGAGGCCTGCCGTGAAAAAGTTCAGCGCGGTTGCGCAAGTTTCTGACGCGGCCTGGCCGAAGCTAGTGAAGGGC
>NZ_JBFUBY010000210.1:0-12106 GCF_056405515.1 Polaromonas sp. P1_G2 | reverse complement strand
GGTATGGAGCATGCTTGACCATATAGTCGAGTAAAAATACCCCGGTCTCTGGAAGGAGACCGCTATGCCCTACAGCTCGGCCAATGGAGGTCGCAACCAAAGCCCCGGCACTTGTTTCAAGTAAGAACCCCTTTGCCAACAGCCCATCTACGGCAGAGCTAATTTTTGTTGGCCAAGTCTTAAATGCGGTGAGATTTCGATCCTCCTCTCTGAGTGCACTGAACGTAGTGCATATCAACTTCTCTAGATCAGCGCGACTGCTGCACAAATTTGATGAAACAAGTTGAAGTGAAAGTTGATTGAATCGAGCGGGTGTGACTCTTGGTTCAATTGTTGCAAGCTCGCTAAGAGCTAGGAATTTTTTTGCGAGATTTAATTGCAGAGCAGAGGAGAAAAGGATGACTCTTCCCTGGTCGTGTGTAAAACCCATTCGGCCAACGCGCCCTGCCATGTTATGAAACTCCGAAGTTTCTATGGGCACATAAGTTTTCCTATTTCCATCCCATCGCGACCAGTCTGCGAAGACGGCGGCCCCAAGCGGAAAATTCACCCCTGCCGCTAGCGTTGAGGTAGCGAATACAACGTCCAATTTTCCGTCGAGCAAATGCTTCTCGATAACGTTCCTTTCTTCATCCATGAGATCGGCCGTATGAATTGCTATCCGGTGTTCTAAAGTTCCAGCTAAAAAGGTATTTGCCGAAGTTTCAGGAAGGCCATCGAAGGCAAGAGACAACTGGCCTTTTTTTCCGGCATGCATGGTTTCGACAAGTTTGGTCGCAAGATCAAAGGTGTCTTGTTTTTTCATGCAGAAGACGATGATTGGAGTTGGCGGATTCTTCTCCTTCAAAAGGCTGATCACACATGCAATGGGGTCTTGCCTTGCGCCGGCGGGCAAGGGGCGGCCATCAATGACTTCATCTGGATCCTCCGTGGTGACCGTTAGCATCCGATCCGCAGTCCAACATTCATACCGCAAATGCTTCTCTCGACGATGTTGAATAATTAGCTCCACTCCGAGCCAATTTGCCAACTCACCTGCATCTTTTGGTTTAAGGACCGCTGATAGGCCCACGAACTGTTGCCATCCGGCATTTCGTAGCAAGGTCAGCAGAACTTCCACGCTTTGACCTCTATTCGAATCTCCGAGCAACTGGATTTCGTCACAGACTATTACGGTGTCTCTCATATCACTAGGTACGCCTGAAGCCGAGAGTAGCGCCAAAAATTTCTCATAGGTGGCTACTAATAACGGCGCTTGCAAAGGATCTGCTGGTGAGTTTCCCTCGGCATCTTCCACGTAGTCGCCGGTGGCAATGACCAGCGAACTTTTGTTGTCGCCGAGATATGGCGTTAGCAGTTGTGATTTGAAGTCTTCGAACTTTTGCTTAGCCAAAGCTCGATGAGTAACTAGATAGACAGTCCTGCAATGCGCCTCGAGACTCCTGGAAATCGCCCATAAGCCAATCAGAGTTTTGCCGGTAGAGGTAGGCGACACAACGAGCATGCTCTTGCCATGACCGACGCCAGCCTCCAGTGCTGCATATTGCACATCACTGAGAGCAGGCTCCCCGTTTTCCTCAAAAAGTAGATTCTTGAGCGCCGACTCCGATAGCCCATGGTTTTCCGGCAATTTGTGTTTCATAGCGATCCGTCCCAGTTCCTAACAATTTGTCACAACATCATGGCTATGAATGTGTGGCGAAGCTAGGGTGCTTCTGCGGGCTAGGTAGCGAGAAGGTACGTATTCACGGGAGTTTTGCAGGTGAATATTCACCAAAACACCCACGCAGTGCGATTTCTCCGCTTTCCCCCTCCTCCCTTGTCCTACGCGGCCGCCCCATGCGGCGGGCTTAGCGTGTCCTTTTAAGGAGAGACACCATGAGCCAACAGCAGCAGGATTTCAAAACTTTTATGAAAGAGCGGCAGCAGGTCGCCGCCGCGTATGTGAGTGGCGACGCGGGTCCGCTGGGGCGCATCGTGGCGCAGCAGTCGCCGGCCAGTTTTATGAGCCCGGGCGGCGGCGTGGTGAAGGGCACCCAAGCCGTATGGTCGCGTTATGAGAAAGATGCCGGCCGGTTTGAGCCGGGCAGCACGACCGAACTCGAGATCATCGACATGGCGGCGGGCGACACCGTCGCCTACTGGACGGGCATTCAACAGGCGCAGGCGCGCATGAAGGGCCAGGCCGAACCGGTGGCGAACAAGCTGCGGGTGACGGAGGTGTTCAGGCGCGAAGGGGATTCGTGGAAGCTGGTACACCGGCATGCCGACCCCTTGACTGACGCCAAAGCGCCGCACTAGCGCCGGTAGCTTTCTCCACGCCGAGCAGGGAACCTCAAGCCGCTGATCCCTTGTCCTACGCGGCGCTTCGCGCGCCGGTCTTACCTTGGCCTTTTGACAAGGAGCAGCAAGATGGCTACTACTACCTCTCACAAAGCACAGCAGGAGTTCAAGACCTTTATGAAAGAGCGGCAGCAGGCCGCGGTCGCGTATGTGAGCGGCAATGCCGGGCCGCTGGCGCACATCGTCGCGCTGGAATCCCCGGCCACCTTTATGGGCCCGGGCGGCGGCATGGTGAAGGGGACGCAGGAGGTCTGGGCGCGTTATGAGCGCGACGCCCTGGTGTTCGAGCCCATAGGCACGACCCAGCTCGAAGTCGTCGAGATGGCGGCGGGCGACAGCGTGGCTTACTGGACGGGTTACCAGAAGGCGGTGGCACGCATGAAGGGCCGCAGCGATGCCGTGGCCATGACCTTGCGGGTGACGGAGGTGTTTCGGCGAGAGCGGGATGCGTGGAAGCTGGTGCACCGCCACGCCGACCCGCTGGCTGAAGCCAAGATGTAAAAATGTAGCCCCCACGCTCCCCCACTTCGTGTGGCCTTCGGCCTCTGTCCCTGCCCCTTTCATCACATAAGGGGCCGCTGCGCCTGAGGCCCGGCAAAGCCGGTTCCTCGGCCCTTGCTGGTAAAGACGGAACGCCGCATTGCGCGGTTTCGCCGTTGCGGTACCAGCCCTTGGCCATGCCCGGATAAGTCGCAACAAAGGAGCCGCAATGCCGATCCTGCCGGGCATTAGTTCCCCTTTTTTCTGGCTTCTTCCCATCCAATCGAAGGATGGCTGCGCGTAAACCTTGTCCCAAAATGAAACGGCTTCAAGGTTGACCCACATCAAGGAGGAAGACATGCTGATATTCACGAACAGGGAGGTTGATGACAGCAAACGGGATGAAACCGCGTTTGGCCGCGCATTCAAACCGTTTGACACCCGGCTGGGCCTCGCAACGGTGGAAAAACGCGGTGGATCGAAATGGCAGTTGACGAACGTCGATGCGGACGTCAGCGACCAGGATGCGCGCGACGCGCTGGGGCCTTTGTTCAATGGGCGAAAGCCGGTGCTTGTCTACATCCACGGCAACAACAATTCGCCGGCCAAATGTTTTGAGCGCTGTGACCGGCTGCGTGCGATATACGGCGTGGAGGTGGTGGGCTTCTCCTGGGCATCGGAAGGGTTCACGCCCGAAGGCCCCTCACTACCGGGCGTGCCCGTGCCGGAGACCGACGACGAGGACGACCTCAAGGGCATCAAGGGCGGCAATGGCGGCAACACGGAGAAAGCCGGCATCCAGGGGAAGATCCGGCGCTACCACCAGGCCAAAACCAATGCGCAACATTCGGCGCAGGCCCTCGCCAGGTTTCTGCGCATGACGGCCGCCGCCAGGCTGATCGCCAACCAGCCTTTCACGCTGGCCGCGCACAGCCTTGGCGTCCACTTTCTCCAGAACTCACTGGACGTCAGCGGCGCGTCGGAGTCGCTTGCCACGGCGCACAACGTCGCGCTGCTCGCGGCCTGCGCCCGCGCCGCGGGCCACGCGGACTGGCTCGCCAAAATCCGCCCCAAAGGCCAGGTGTTTGTGACCTACAACAAGGGCGACACGGTGCTCTTCGCGGCGAACGTCGCGGACGGGGCGCAAATCAAGCTGGGCGGCGACCTGAGCGAGTTTTCACAAATCCCCGGTGTGCGCTACATCTCTTTCACGGGCGGCCAGGTGGGCGCCTGGGGGCATCGCTATTTCCTACGCGACAACATGCCGGACAAAGCCCTGAAGATTTTCACGCGGATGTTCAGTTCGGAGAGGGACATCCAGGACGGCGAAATCCCGCGCAAGATTTACCCGGTGGGCTGCGATGCGGACGGGCGCATCTGCTACATGGCCGGCCCGGCTGTTGAAGACCGCTGAGCGTTGCCGCCTCTTGCGCCGGGGCGGGATGGGGCTGCCGGCGTCGTCCAGCATCGACTAGTTCTTGGCCGACACCAGCCGGTAGGCGACGAGAAGCACGAGGGCGCCCAGCACGGCGGCGATAAAACCCGCGGTCTCGCCGTTGCGGTACCAGCCCATGGCCATGCCTAAATAAGTCGCGACAAAGGAGCCGGCAATACCGATCAGCACGGTGATGATGAAMCCGCCGGGGTCGCGGCCGGGCATCAAAAATTTGGCGACGAGGCCGATGATGAAGCCGATAAGAATGGTCCAGAGGATGGTGGTCATGCGCTTCTCCTGGTGGGTGGGTGGCAGGCGGGTTGCCTGCTTGCCAGCGTGGCGGGGCCGGGAGGTGCGGCTTATCGGCGGGGAATCCGCGGGGATGTAGGAGAAGGACTTTGCTCCTTCCCCCCCGCTGGGGGAAGGTTGGGATGGGGGCTGGCGGCGCTCGAGTTGCGCCGAGGCTGATCAAAGGCCGCTGGCCCCCACCCCACCCTCCCCCAGCGGGGGAGGGAGTAAATGCCAAAAGGGCGTGGCCCTCGCTCAGGTCACCTTGACGTTGATGCGGCGCGGCTGTGCGTGCGCGGCTTTGGGGATGCGCAGCTTGAGCACGCCGTGGGTGAGCTCGGCGGTCACGTTCTCGGTGTCCAGTTCCTTGCTGAGGCTGAAGACGCGGTGAAAACGTCCCAGGCCCACCTCGGTGTGGCTGGACTGCAAGCCTTCGGGCGCGGCCAGGGCGGACTCTGCCTCTATGGTCAGGGTGTCGGCCTCGACCTGGAGCTTGAGGTTCTCCCTGGGCACGCCGGGAAGGTCGGCATAGAGGGTGATGCCGGTGCTGTCTTCGAGCACGTCGACGGGCGGCGTGAGGGTGGCATTGGCGTAGCGGGCCGGCTGCCTTTGTTGTTGCTGCTGCCGCGTGACCTCGGTGGATGACGAAGACGTGCCGTTCTGCATGGCGTCGTTGCTGTTGTTGCCGCGGCCGTTGCCGGTGGTGGTGCCGGCCTGGCTGGATTTGCTGCCGAACATGGTGGGTCTCCTTTCTTTCTCTGTCTGTCTGTGTGGTGACGTCGGTTAATGGATGGTGATGCGGCGTGGCTGGGCGGCCGCGCGGCGCTGGATGCTGATGTGGACCAAGCCGTCCTTGAAGCTGGCCTCGACGGCGTCGGGGTCGGCGTCTTCGGGCAGGCTGATCACGCGGCGGAAGCTGCCGGCGAAACGCTCGTTGATGTGCAGGGTGGACTGCGCGCCGTCTTCAGGCAGCTGCGACTTGCGCTCGCCGGCGATGGTGAGCATGCCGCGCTCGAGGTCGATTTCGAGCGATTTCGGGTCGACACCGGGGGCGAAGGCATAGACCTCCACCGTCTGCGGCGTGCCGCCTATGTTGAGGGCGGGAAAGCCGCCGCGGCCGAAGCCGCGGATGTTGGGAGACAAGTCGAGCGCCTGCTGGATCTCACGTTGCAGGCGGTCCATCTCCCCGAACATGTCGTAGGGAAACAGCGATCGAAACATGGCGATTACCTCCATTCAGGTTGAACATGGTCATTCAATGAAGGGGCGCCGGACCGGCGGCTCAGCGCCCGGATGGAGGAAGTATGAATTCGCCGGAAAATTTCAAGAGGGGTGTTGGCGGATTTGCGTTTGCCTGCATTTGAAGCGGATTGTTGCAAGGGCGGTTTCGCTTTGCTCCTTCCCCCGCTGGGGGAAGGTTGGGATAGGGGCCGGCGGCGGTTGAAGTTGCGCCGGAGCTGTTCAATGGCCGCTGGCCCCCACCCCACCCTCCCCCAGCGGGGGAGGGAGTTGAATCGGGGAGAGGGAATCAATCGGGGAAAAGGCTACTCCGCAAACAGCTCCGTCATGAACTGCGTCGACTTCAGCCCCGTCCCCGTCAGCAGCACCACCGTGGTCTCATTCGCCTGGATGGCGCCCGAGGCGTGCAGGACGTCGAGCGCGGCGGCGGCCGAGGAACTGGTGGGTTCGGCGTACAGGCCGGTGGCGGCCAGGCGGCGCACGGCGGTGGCGATCTGTTCTTCTGTTAACGCCACGGTCCCGCCGCCGGATTCGCGCAATGCTTTGAGCAACTCGGCCAGGCGTATCGGCTGCTTGATGGCCGTGCCTTCGGCGATGGTGGGTTTGACGATGCGTTCCACGGGCCCGTCGCTGCCGGCCGTAAAACTTGCGTCAATCGGCGAGCAGTTGAGCGGCTGGGCCGCGAATAGTTTGGGCAGCTTTTTGATCTGGCCCGAAGCCAGCAGCTCGCTGAAGCCGATGTGGCAGCCCAGCACATTGCTGCCGGCGCCGCAGGGGATGATGATGTTGTCGGGCGCCTTGAAGCCGAGGTCTTCCCACAATTCATAGGCGATGGACTTGGTGCCCTGCAGGAAGAAGGGGTGCCAGTTGTGGCTGGCGTAAAAAATCTTCTCCGACTGGCGGATGGCCTCGTACTCGGATTCCTCGCGCGGGCCTTCGACGAGCTGCACCTCGGCGCCGAAAGCGCGTATCTGCGCGACCTTGGGCAGGGGCGTGTAACCGGGCGCGAGGATCTTGACCTTGATGCCGGCCGATGCGCCGGCGGCGGCAATCGCCGCGCCGCCGTTGCCGGAGCTGTCTTCAAGGATGTGCTGGATGCCGAGCTGTTTGAGGAAGGACACCATGACACTCGCGCCGCGGTCCTTGAAGCTGCTGGTGGGGTTGAACCATTCGAGCTTGAACAGCGGCGACAAGCCGCCCCAGGATTTTTCGACCAGGGGTGTGCAGCCTTCACCCATGCTGGCGCTGCTGGCTATGTGCAGCGGCAGCGCGGCACGGTAGCGCCAGATGGAGCGTTCACGCGTGTCCTCCCCCGCTGGGGAGGGTTGGGGTGGGGGGCCAGCGCCCGTCAAATTCACACACTGCGATACCATGGCCAACCAGACAATTTGTCTGAATTCCGAAACCACCGCCATGCCCAAGACACCCGCCCAGCCCTCGAACAAGCACCTGCTCGCCGAGCTCAAGAATATTGCCGAAGGCCTGGGCAAGACCTTCGCGCCGTTTTGCGAGGTGGTGGTGCATGACCTCACACACCCGAAAAACGCCATCCTCGCGATCGAGAACAACCTGAGCGGGCGGCGCGTGGGCCAGCCCGCAACCGAGCTGGGCCTGGCGCGCATCCAGGACCCGGATTACCCGGCGGTGATCGCCAACTACGCCAACCAGTTCGCCGACGGCCGCAAGGTCAAGAGCACCTCGGTGGGCATCCGCAATGAGGCCGGCGAGTATGTGGCGGCCATCTGCCTCAATGTGGACCTGACCTTGTTCAACGGCTTCCAGGCCGCGATGTCGCAGTTCACCGCGATTGAAAGCAGCGCCGTGACGGAGACGCTGGACGCGGCGAACGCCGACCGCATCCACCAGTGCATAGACGAATTCGCCGCCGCGCGCGCCACCACCTCGCGCTCGCTGCGGCCGGCTGACCGCAAGCAGCTGGTGCAGGACTTGAAGAAGGCCGGCTACCTGGAGATACGGCGTGGGGCGGAGATCGCTGCTGCGCATATGGGAGTCTCGCGCGCCACGGTGTACAGCGACGCGAAATAGCGGCCAAAAAGACCCTGCGCGGCGTTGCAAAGCCTCGCCGGGGGTCTACCCCGTCTGCGTTTTGCGCCTTGCTCAGGGCCTTTTTGACGCGCTATTTGCTTTGGAAACCGGCCTCGGTGGGTTTCAACCTTCCGCGATGCGCTTGGCCGCCTGCCGCGTGGTCTTGAGTACCAGCTTCTGCACGCGCTCCACCAGGGTCTTGGCGCCATGCGGCAGCGCGGGCGCCAGGGCCGCGGCGGCGCCCTCCAGGGCGGCGGGGATTTTTTCGGCGACGTCTTTCGCGGTGGCCAGGGTGAAGGCGGCGCCCATGCCCAGTTCGGCCGCCATCTGCCGCACGTGGGCCTGCGTGACACTGCCGGGCCGGGTCTCGCCCCCGATGGCAAAGGCGAACTCGCCGGAGAGCCCGGGATAGATGCGGGTGCACATGAGGTCGTAAAACGGTGTCAGGCGCACGCCCTGGCCGGGCGGCTGGTAGACCGACAGGTTTTTGGCGTGGCTGTCGTTGTTGCCGGTGTAGAGGTTGAAGAACACCCAGCGCAGCAGGTTCAGCAGATCGACGGCGGGCGCCGAACTGTATTGCCGCACCAGCCGCGCGCACTGCGCCAGGCCGGGGCCGCCTTCCTTCTCGTATTTTTTGTCGGACACCACGCCGCTGAGCTGGCACAGGTCGTACTGGATCAAACGGCCCAGCCTGCCGCCCTCCTGCGGCACGCGGTCAAAGCGCTTGACGACGCAGGCGCGGGTGTGCGGCTCGTAAAACACCTCGGCCGTGGGCAGGCCGCAGCGCGCGGCGGCGAGCATGAGCAGGGTTTCGTTCGCGGCCGAATGCCAGACCTCGGGCAGGCGCCGGATGTCGGGTTTGAGGATGTGGCTGGATGGGGAGGTGCCGCGCGCGAGCTGCGGCACGCCGTCGGCAAAAATCGCGATGGAGGTTTTGTCCTGCGCGCCGGCCAGCGAGATGCGGGTTTCGCGGCCCTGGATGTCGATGGCCGCCGACTTGCCGGCCAGGCGCTGGGCCAGGGCTTCCCAGCTGGTCGCCTCGTAGCGCGGCCCCTCGGGCCTGGCACCGGCCGGCAGGATGACAAAGCCGCCGGCCGTGTCGCCCGCCGTCTCCAGCAGCAAGCCGAACAGGGTGGAGGCCTTGCGGCTGATCGCCAGGTAGCTGCGCAAATCGCCTTCGGGCAGCAGGTTCTCAAAAAAGGCCTGCACGGCCGGGGCGTCGCTGCGGCCGATGGCCAGGGTGATGCCGGCCACCTGGGCGGGCTCCCTCCGCGCCAGCCATTCGGCCGAGTATTCGAAAGACAGCGGCGAGCTGTCGTGGACCGAGCCGACCCGCTCTTCGTTGAAAAAGACGTCGAGGCGGGAAGGCTCCGCCGGGGTGGTATTGATGGTGGTCATGCCTGGCCGCCTGCTTTGGGACGCACCACCACTTCCAGGCCCAGCAGGTTCAATACGTCGAGCACCTTTTGCAGCTGCACGGTCGGCTTGCCGCGTTCCAGCTCGATGACAAAGCGGTTGCCGGTGCCGCCCAGCCCCGCCACGTCGACCTGTTTGAGGGCCAGCCTGTGCCGCCGCTCGCGCACCAGCTCGCCCAGGTCGGCGGCGGACCGGACGATGGCGCCTTGAGAAATTGAAAAATTACCGATCGGGATGTTTTCTTCAACGGAAGGCATAGGATGATCCATAGTTACCGATCGGTAAGTTTAGGGGTCTTTCGCAGCAGCTGTCAATAAAAGTTACCTATCGGTAACTTTGAGGGAAAACCGGATCTGGTTTATCCGCGGATGACACAGATGACGGAGGTTGAAGAAAGGCATCTGCGGCATGGCCGCAGCAAACAGGCCCTTGGCCGGAACAGAGGCAAAACCCTTACAAATCAAATCGCCAAAACCGCGCAGATAGGCGTCCTTGCCCCGATGATGATGGGCGCTCCAGCCAGCGCGACAACACCAAACGGAGGACGCCATGAAAACCACCCCCATCACCACAGGCCTGGGCCTGCTCACGGCGGCCGCGCTGCTGGCCGGTTGCGCCGGCGGCGCGGGCGACCCGATCAACACCAAGCCCAGCTACCTGGGCCCCATCACCATGGGGGTGTATGACGGCGGCAACGACGACCTGCTGACCGCCGGCCTGGGCAAGACCGGCCTGGGCGGCGCCGCGCCACAGCCGCTGGACCCTTTGAGGCCGACGGCGGCCGAGCTGCGGCGCATCGCGATCTATAACAACTACCGCGCCATCCTCGACATCTCGCCGGCCGGCGGCTACGGCACGCTTTACGGCCCGAACGTGGATGCGCGCGGTGTGGTCACCACCGGCGAAGGCAAGATCGCCGGCAGCGAATTCATCGCCTACTCGGACGACGGCAGCGGCCGGCACAACGTGACCATGATGGTGCAGGTGCCGGCGAGCTTCAACCCGGCGAATGCCTGCATCGTGACCGGCACCTCGAGCGGCTCACGCGGCATTTACGGCGCCATCGGCTCCTCGGGCGAATGGGGTTTGAAGAACGGCTGCGCCATGGCCTATACCGATAAGGGCACCGGCAGCGGCATGCACGACCTGCAGAACAACACGGTGCACCTGCAGAACGGCCTGCGCGCCGATGCAGGTGCGGCCGGCGCGGCCTCCAATTTCACGGCCGCCCTGAGCCCGACGGAACGCACGGCCTTCAACGCGGCCACGCCGAACCGCTTTGCCGTCAAGCACGCGCATTCGCAGCAGAACTCCGAGAAGGACTGGGGCCGCTTCACGCTGCAGGCGGTGGAGTTCGCCTACTTTGTGCTGAATGAACGTTATGGCGCGCCCTCACGCGACGGCAGCGCGCGCCTGCGGACGCTGAACCCGTCCAACACCATCGTGATCGCCTCCAGCGTCTCCAACGGCGCCGGCGCGGCGCTGGCGGCGGCCGAGCTCGACACGCGCGGCCTGATCAGCGGCGTGGCGGTCGGCGAGCCGCAGGTGCAGCTGGTGCCCGACGCGCGGCTCAGCGTACGGCGCGGCAACACGACGCTGGCAGGCACCGGCAGGCCGCTGTACGACTACACGACGCTGGCCAACCTGCTGCAGCCCTGCGCCGCGCTGCTGTCGCCCACGACCAATGTCTTCAACACCATCAACCCGGCCATCGCCGCCAACCGCTGCGCCGCGCTCAAGGCCCAGGGCCTCGTCAACGGCAACACGCCGGCCGAGCAGGCGGCCAGCGCCATGTCGGTGCTGCAGGCCGCGGGCTGGCAGCCCGAAAGCAACGACCTGCAGGCCTCGCACTATTCGTTTGCCACGCTGCCGGTGGCGCTGACCTATGCCAATGCCTATGGCCGTGCCGGCGTACAGGACAACCTGTGCGGCTACAGCTTTGCCGCCACGGCCCCGGCCACCGCGCCCGTGCCCAATGTGCCGGTGCCCGCATCGGCCGCCGCGCTGGCGACTTCTTTCGGCACCGGCAACGGCGTGCCGCCCACGGTGGGTGTCAACATCGTCAACAACGCCAGCCTGGGCGGCCCGCTGCTGGACGCGGCCTCGGTGTCGGCCGGCAATGTGCAGGACTACAACAGCGCCGGCGCGCTGTGCCTGCGCGCACTGGTCAGCACCAACACCCCCGACGCCCTGCGCGTCCGCGAGGGCATACAGCAGGTGCTGCGCAACGCCAACCTGCAGGGCAAGCCGGCCCTGATCGTGCACGGCCGCTCCGACACGCTGGTGCCGGTGGCCTTCACCTCACGGCCGTATTTCGGCCTCAACAAGATGGTCGAGGGCCGCAGCAGCAAACTTTCCTACATCGAGGTCACCAACGCCCAGCACTTCGATGCCTTCCTGGGCTTTCCGGGTTATGGCGCGCGGCTGGTGCCGCTGCACCGCTATTTCATCCAGGCCATGGACATGATGTATGCGCACCTCAAGACTGGCGCGCCGCTGCCGGGGAGCCAGGTGGTGAGGACGGTGCCGCGGGGTCAGACTGGCAGCGTTGCCAATCCGATTACGTTGGCGAACGTGCCGGCTATTCAGTTGGTGCCAGGAGTGGGGGATCGGATCACGTTTGAGAATAATGTTGTGACGGTTGCGGATTAAGGCCGGGTCTTGCGCCGGCTGTCCGCGCTTCCTCTGTTCTCTCTTCTTGGTTCTGCTGGCCGGGGGTAGCCCGGCGGCTACTCACTTTTAGCGAAACCCGCAAAGCGAGTTTTCTTTTGTTCGTCAAAAGGCGCGCTACGCGCGCGGGGTTTGCTCACTTCGCGAAGCGAAGTTACGCAAACACCAAAAGTAAGCAAAAGAAAAGGC
>NZ_JBFUBY010000209.1:0-7340 GCF_056405515.1 Polaromonas sp. P1_G2 | reverse complement strand
GCGCTACGCCGGGCCTGAGCAGCTGGTCGCTGAGCAACAGCCTGACGCAGTTCCACCTGGCTGGCAGCGACAGCGAAGCGCTGGGCGGGGACCTGGCCTACCAGTACGGCGCCAACGGCACCTTGGCCGGCATCGGGCTGGGCAAGGCACAGGAGGTGCTGACAAACGCGCAGTTTGGCGCGCAGGCGCAAGCGCTGCATTCGACGGCCAGCCTGCAGGAGGGGCTGCTCCGCTTGGGTTGAGTGGGTACGGGGGCGTCAATGCCCCCGGCGGCTTGGCTGGCCTATGCTGGCTGCGCTGAATTGCGTTGAAGCCGAAGCGCACGGGAAGATTTTCCGTTTGCTATCAAATTGGTAGCTTCTAGTCTATATGTATATTTGGCTAGAGGCCGATTTGACACATAAAAATTTTCACTGAAAACCCTTGCAACAGCCTCCCGGCGAGGCGGGCCTTTGGGGTGTTGATTTTGGGTGTTGATCCCGGTGGATTGCGTGTTTATACTGGATGTATATACAGTATCTCACGGGCTCTTCGCCAATACCACCGGCTCCCCCTCATGTCCGACGCCATCATTCCCATCCATGCCATCAAAGGCCGCGGCACGGCCACGCGCATGGCCCACCGGTTTGAAAAAGACGTGCGCAGCGCGTGGGACGACGGCTGGGGCACGCTGGAGGRAGGCGCGGCGGGCGAAGTGCCCCGGATCGAAACCACCGTCACGATGGAGGATGCCCGCAGCGCCATCGTGCGTAATGACTCGCCCGACATTTTTTTCGACTACAGCATCAATCCCTATCGGGGCTGTGAGCATGGCTGCGTGTACTGCTATGCGCGGCCCACGCACAGCTACCTGAATCTTTCGCCCGGGCTGGACTTTGAAACGAAGATCATCGCCAAGCGCAATGTCGCCGAGGTGCTGCGCGCCGACTTGCGCAAGCGCAGCTATGTACCGCAGCTGCTCAATATCGGCTCGGCGACAGATTGTTATCAGCCCGCAGAACGCGAACTGCGCCTGACGCGCGGCGTGATCGAGGTGATGCGCGACGTCAGCCATCCGTTTTCGCTGATCACCAAGTCCAGCGGCGTGGAGCGCGACCTGGACCTGATCGCGCCGCTGGCGGCAGACAAGCTGGCGGCGGTCTACGTGACCATCACCACGCTGGACGGCGAGCTCGCGCGTAAGCTGGAGCCCCGCGCCGCCGCGCCGCACCGGCGGCTGCGCACCATCCGCGCCATGGCCGAGCACGGCGTGCCTGTGGGCGTGAGCGTGGCGCCGCAGATTCCTTTTGTGACCGAGGATATGGAGCAGGTGCTGGAGGCGGCCTGGGAGGCCGGCGCGCGTTCAGCGTTTTACACGGTGATCCGCTTGCCCTGGGAGGTGGCACCCATCTTCAAGGAATGGCTGGAATTGCATTACCCGCAGCGTGCCGCGCGCATCATGGCGCGCATTCACGAGATGCGCGGTGGCAAGGATTACGACAGCGACTTTGCCTCGCGAATGAAGGGCTATGGCCTGTGGTCCGACCTGATCAAGCAGCGCTTTGAAAAATGCTGCAACCGGCTGGGCTTTAACCGCCAGCGAGTCGAGCTGGATTTGAGCCGCTTCAGGCCGCCGGGTGCCGCGGGGCAGGGCAGCCTGTTCTAAACGTATAGTGCAAGCCGTGTTCTACAAGGAGTTCAGTGTGGCATTCGACTGGAAACATTCATCGGACGACATGGACTGGGATGCTTTGTCTCATCTGTACCGGATCGCGCCGCTGGGCGAGAAGAAACCGGCGGACCTCAAAGTCGTGTTCTCCAACAGCCTGTTCAAATGTTTTGTGTATGAGGGTGGCAAACTCATTGGCGCCGGCCGTGCACTGGCCGACGGCATGGACTGCTCTTACATCTGCGATATCGCGGTGCATCCTGATCACCAGGGCGTAGGCCTGGGCAAGGACATTGTGGCCAAGCTGGTCAGCCTGTCCAGGGGGCACAAGAAAATCATCCTGTATGCGGTAGCCGGCAAGGAGCCGTTTTACCGCAAGCTGGGCTTTCGGCGCATGTTGACCGCGATGGCGATTTTTGCGAACCAGGAGCAGGCGATGAAAAACGGTTTGATCGGCGACAACTGAAACGGTGACCGTCCCTGAGCCGTTCATAAAACCCAGCGAAGCGGTCCTGGCTAGGCGCGTCGCCGCAGACAGTGCTACAGCACGGCAAGGCGGCGCAACAACGCCAGGAGGGTTTTTTGAGCGGCTCCTAACGCAAATAACTGCGGTTCAAGCGTATCTCAAGCTTCTTCTGCAGCGTCTCAAACGATGCACTCATGGCCCAATAAATCCCCGCGGCCGCGAGGTAGAGCGGAAAGGGCTGGAAGGTGGTGGCGATCACTTCCTTGGTCGCCAGCATCAACTCACCCACGGCGATCACCGAGACCAGCGAGGTGTCCTTGATCAGGCTGATCAGGCTGTTGGAGAGGCTGGGCACGGCCAGCCTCAGGGCCTGCGGGCCGATCACATAGCGCAGCGTTTGCGCTTGCGTGAGGCCCAGGCTGCGGGCCGCGTTCCACTGGCCGTGTTCCACGCCGTTGATGGCGCCGCGTATCGTTTCAGACAGGTAGGCACCGACGTTGAGGCTCAGGCCCAGGATGCCGGCGCTGATCGGGTCGAACTGTATGCCTATGCTGGGCAAGCCGAAGTAGATGACGAAGAGCTGCACCAGCAGCGGCGTGCCGCGCATGCAGCTGACATACAGGGTCGCGAACTGCGAGAGTCCGGGCACCTTGGCCAGCCGGGTGACGGCCACAATCGTGCCGATGACGGCGCCGAAGAAAACAGACGCCACCGCCAGCAGCAGCGTCCATGCCGCGCCTTTGAGCATGAGGGGCAAGGCATCGCGCAACAGGGAGGTCAAGCCGGACAAGTCCATAAGGGTCTCCACAAATAAAAACCCCGGCAGAGAGCCGGGGTTGTTTCAGGCGCCGAAGGATGGCGCGCGGCTGGTCGAATGTTACTTCGATTGCCTGAGTTACTTTGCGACAGGCGGCTTGCTCACGTCGCGGTCAAACCACTTGTTGGAGATTTTGGCGAAGCTGCCGTCGGCCTGCAGGTCGGCCAGCGCCTTGTCGATGGCGGCCTTGAACTTGGGGTTGTTCTTGACGAAGGGGATGCCGGATTTTTCGAGCTCGCCGACAGGCGCGCCGGGCTTGAGCGGCAGCTTGGTCTGMTTGACGATGTAGGGAATCAGCAGGCTGTCATTGAGCGCCGCGTCGATGCGGCCCAGGGCCAGGTCCTGCAGGTACTCTTGCGCGCCGGGGTAGGTCTTGACGTCGATGCCGCCCACTTTTTTGGCGATATCGGCGTAGTTGGTGCCCTGGCCAAGGCCCAGCTTCTTGCCCTTGAGGTCGGCCAGCGACTTGAACTCGCGTTTTTCATCCTTGCGGATGATCAGCTGCGGGGCGGAGATGGTGTAAGGCTCGGAGAAATCAAAGGTCTCCTTGCGCTTGTCGGTGATGCCGACCTGGTTGATGACCACGTCGTATTTGCCAGCTTGCAGGCCGGCCAGGATGGCGCTCCACTCGCTGGTCGAGAACTCGGCCTTCACACCGAGCTTTTGCGCCAGGGCATTGGCCAGTTCCACTTCAAAGCCGGCGAGCTGGCCGCCTTCCTTGTAATTGAACGGAGGATAGGTGCCTTCAAGCGCCACCTTGAGCGTGCCGCGCTGCTTGACGGTGTCCAGCAGGTCGGCTGCGCCGGCGCTGAAAGCGAGTGTGAGAAGGAGCGTGGAGGCCAGAGCCTTGCGGATATTCATATTCAGCCCTTGCATAAGAGAGTTGTTATTGAGATGCGGGTTGAATATTAAATCCGTTCGCCATGCTGGTGCATGCCGCCCCAAAAAAGCCCTACGTCGCATCCGGGTGCTCCCGGCCGGGCTTCAGAGCTCAGGGCTTGGCGCAGTGGGCGTAGATGTCGAGCGCGGGCTTGTAGACGCCGGTCTGCACATTCATCAGGCCCAGCACCGAGTGGAAGTAGTTGTCGTGGCTCACGGGCACATCGAGCTGCTGCTTGAGGCAGGCTGTCGTCAGCTTGCCGCGTTGCTCGAAGCCGGGCGACAGCCAGGTGATCCAGGGCACGCGTTTTTGCACGTCGGGCGCGATGCCGTAGGGCATGCCGTGCAGGTAGAGGTTGTTCTCGCCCAGTGATTCGCCGTGGTCCGCCAGGTAAAGCAGGGCGGGCGCGCTGTGCGCTTCCTGCGCCTTGAGCCACTGGATGGACGAGGCCAGCAGCTGGTCGGTGTAGACGATGCTGTTGTCGTAGGCATTGAGCAGGCCTTCACGGCTGCAGCTTTGCAGCGCGTTGTCGGTGCACTCGGGCAGGAATTTTTTGGAGGCCTGCGGTGAGCGTTTGAAATAGGCCGGGCCGTGGCCGCCCATCTGGTGCATCACCACCACCACGCCTTTGGCGCGCCGCTCGGCCGGCAGCGCGGCAATGCGCTCGTTGATGCCGTGCAGCATCACTTCATCAAAACAGTCACCGCTGTCGCACAGGCCCGGCACCTGGAGCTGCACCGTGTTGACGCTGGGCACGCGGTCGCACACGCCCTTGCAGCCCGACTGGTTGTCTATCCAGAGCACGGCCAGGCCGGCGCGTTGCAGCACGTCGAGCAGGCCTTCGTAATTGGCGGGCCGTGAGTCGTAGGCTTCGCGGCCGAAGTTGGAGAACATGCAGGGCACCGAGGCCGCCGTGCTGGTGCCGCAAGACCAGGCGTTGCGCTGGCTCGCGACGTTTTCTTTGGCCAGCAGCGGGTTGGTGGGCCGGCCGTAGCCGTTGAGCGAGAAGTTGCCGCTGCGCGCCGTCTCGCCCAGCACCAGCAGCAGCAGCGGCGGTTTGTTTTGCGCCGTGTAGCTGGCGCCCAGCTTCGCGTCCTCCCCCAGCGGCAGCACCACGGATTCATCGCGCTGGAAGGGCTTTGCCGCGATGGAACCCAGCGCGTAAAAAGAGTTGAGCGGATTGATCAGGTAGCGCACATGGGTGTAGTTGCGCATGACCGAGGCGATGCTCTGGAAGAACAAAAACATCACCAGCACCAGCAGCACGCACGCGCCGGCCAGCGTGGCGAAGTTGCCGAGTAGTTGCCGCGCGGCGCTGGCGCGCCTGATCTTCTGCCGCCACAGCAGCACCAGCGGCAGCACCGCCAGCACCAGCACTGTGGCCAGCAGGCGCCAGTTCAGCAGGTCGCGGGTCTCGCGCACGTCGGTCTGCAGGGTGTTGACCATCATGGTCTTGTCGATGACTACGCCGTAGGCCATCATGAAATAGGCGCCGAAAGCGGCCGAGAGCAGGAAGAGGGTGATGGCCGGCTTGAGTGTCCAGCGCCAGGCCAGCAGGCTTAGCAACGCGGTGGTAGCCAGCGCGATCACCAGCACCAGGGCGACGCTGATGACGGCGACCTGGCCGGCGCTCAGGCCGGGCAGGCGGGCCAGTTCGCGCCACAGCGCCACATTGCACACCGTGGCGATCCAGACGCTTGCCAGCACCACCAGCCACAACGGCCGCATGCCGTGGCTGTTTTGGCTGGGGGAGGTGAGAGGCTGGGAGGTGGGCGCGGGTTGCAGCGGCATAGCGCTGCATTGTATTTGCCGTGCCTTAGGGTGGGCTTATGGCCTCAAGCTGCGGCGGCGAGGCCCATTTGCCGCGCATGGTGGCGCAGGTGTTCGGCCATGAAGCTCTCGATGAAGTAGTAGCCGTGGTCGTAGCCCGCATGGCGGTGCAGCGCCAGCGGCTGGCCGGCCTTGGCGCATGCGGCCTCAAACAGCTCGGGGTGCAGCTGTTCGGCGAGGAATTTGTCGGCCAGGCCCTGGTCTATGCGTATGCCGCCAGGGTAGGGCGCCGCGGGCATGAGGGCCATCAGGGCGGTGGCGTCGTGCTCAAGCCACTGCGACTCATCGCTTCCCAGGTAGCCGCTGAACGCCTTGTGTCCCCAGGGGCACCGGCTGGGCGCGCAGATGGGCGCGAAGGCCGAGACAGACTTGAAAAGATCCGGATGCCTGAGCGCGAGTGTCAGCGCGCCATGGCCGCCCATCGAATGGCCGAAGATGCCGATGCGGCTTGTATCGATCGGCAGCGCGTCCGCCAGCAGCGGCAGCAACTCCCCAGTGAGGTAGGTTTCCATGCGGTAGTGCCGTGACCATGGGGCTTGTGTGGCATCGAGGTAGAAACCGGCGCCCACGCCGAAGTCCCAGCTGTCGGTTTCACCCGGAACCTTGGCGCCGCGCGGGCTGGTGTCGGGCGCAACCAGTGCCAGACCGAGTTCGGCGGCCAGCCGCTGTGCGCCGGCCTTGGTCATGAAAGTCTCTTCGTTGCAGGTCAGGCCCGCAAGGTAGATCAGCGCAGGCACCTCGTTGCCGGCCGTGGCCTGCGGCGGAAGGTACACCGAAAAGCGCATGGGCAGGCCGATCTCGCGCGAGTCGTGCTGGTAAAAGCGTTGCAGGCCGCCGAAGCAGCCGTGTTCGCTGAGAACTTCCGGGGCTGTGGTCATGGATATCTTTCTGTTCAAGCAGGGGCCGCGGAACCGGCTTTGCCGGGCCGCAGGCGCAGCGCCCCCTCGGGGGGCAGCGCATTACACGAAGTGAAAAGCGTGGGGGCCCACGTTAATACAAGACGACACCGCGGATGGACTCTCCGCTTTTCATGAGATCGAAACCCTTGTTGATGTCYTCRAGCGGCATGGTGTGSGTGATCAGGTCGTCGATGTTGATCTTGCCWTCCATGTACCARTCGACGATCTTGGGCACRTCGGTGCGGCCGCGSGCGCCRCCGAAGGCCGAGCCTTCCCATTTTCGGCCGGTGACAAGCTGGAAGGGCCGGGTGCTGATCTCGGCGCCGGCTTCGGCCACGCCGATGATGATGCTGCGGCCCCAGCCCTTGTGCGTGCATTCCAGCGCCTGGCGCATCACCTTGGTGTTGCCTATGCATTCAAAGCTGTAGTCGGCGCCGCCGTCGGTCAGCTGCACGATGGCATCGACCACGTTCTCGGTCTCTTTCGGGTTGATGAAATGCGTCATGCCGAACTTGCGTGCCATCTCCTGGCGCGCGGGGTTGATGTCCACGCCGATGATCTTGTCGGCGCCCACCATCTTCGCGCCCTGGATGACGTTGAGGCCGATGCCGCCCAGGCCGAAGACCACGACGTTGGCGCCGGCTTCGACCTTGGCGGTGAAGAGTACCGCGCCTATGCCGGTGGTCACGCCGCAGCCGATGTAGCAGACCTTGTCGAAGGGCGCGTCTTCACGGATTTTCGCCAGCGAGATTTCGGGCGCGACGGTGTAGTTGCTGAAGGTGGAGGTGCCCATGTAATGG